>JBBAGC010000013.1:0-14456 GCA_041655115.1 Spirochaetota bacterium
TGAGAATAGGTCAACTGGTTATTTCAAAAGTATACAGAGGGGAATTTATAATAGTTGATGAATTGGACAAAACAGACAGAAACGAAGGAGGATTTGGTCACACTGGAATATGAAAAAAAAAGTTAAAAAAACTAAAAAAGAAGAAAAAGTTAATATAATACCCCTTGGCGGACTTGGTGCTATTGGGAAAAATATAACTCTTTTTGAGCAGGGAGATGATATTATAGTAGTTGATTGCGGTATAATGTTTCCCAGGGAGGAGATGCCGGGTATAGATTATATTATACCTGATATGTCTTATATTAAAAAAAATAAAGCCAAGATTAAAGCAGTAGTAGTAACTCATGGGCATGAGGATCACATTGGAGCTATATCCTTTCTTTTACAGGAAGTTCATGTCCCAATATATGGTACAAAACTTACAATAGGTCTTATCAGGAGCAGACTTGAAGAAAGATCCCCAGGCTATGTTCCGGATTTTCGTGAAGTTGAACCGCGTCAGATTGAAGATATTGCATCATTTAAAATAGAATTTATAAGAGTTAATCACTCAATTGTTGGGGGAGTGGGTCTGGCAATAGAGACAAAGGCCGGGACTGTTATTCATACAGGGGATTTTAAAATTGATTTTTCGCCTTTGGATGGAGAGGTAACTGATATATACAGGTTTGCTCATCATGGAGAAAAAGGGGTTGTTCTCCTGATGTCAGACAGTACTAATGCGGAAAAAGAGGGTTTTACAAGATCTGAATCAATGGTTTTAGACAGGCTTTCTGATATTTTTTCTGAGGCAAATGGTCGCATTATAATAGCCTCATTTGCTTCCAATATTCAGAGAATACAGCAGATTTTTGATACTGCATTTAAGTACAACAGAAAGGTTGTTATTTCAGGTCTTACAATGATAAAAAATATTGAAATAGCAAGGGAGCTGGGTTTTCTCAATATCAGGGATGATCTGATGATAGGGATTGAGGATGCAGGAAAGCTTCCTAATAAAAAAATTGTAATTATAGGTACAGGCACACAGGGTGAACCTATGTCAGCACTTTCCAGAATGGCATTTGGGACTCACAGGAATTTTGTAATAGAGGCTGGTGATACAGTTATTATAACAGCTTCGGTTATTCCAGGAAATGAGAGAATGGTTAATAATATTGTTAATGCACTCATGGAAATAGGTACTTATGTTTATTATGACAAGGAACAGGAAATACACGTTTCCGGTCATGGTTCATCAAAAGAGCTTAAGCTGATGATAGCTATAACAAAGCCCAAGTTTTTTATGCCCATACACGGTGAGTATAAGCATCTTAAAAAACATGCTGAAATTGCTGAATCTTTAAAAATAAAACCGTCCAGGATTATGATAGCTAAAAATGGTGATGTTCTTGAACTTACACCAAAATCCTTTAAGCGGATAGAACAGCTTCCCCTTTCAATGATTTATGTGGATGGAGGAGAAACAGGTGATGTGGCAAGTAGTTTTATAAAGGATCGCTCCATTATGTCTACAGATGGTATTATTGTAATAAATGCTGTTGTGTCACAGGGAATGCTCCTTGGGAAACCTGAAATTGTTGATAAGGGATTTATGAGCAGTGATAATAATAAAACGAGAAATTTAATTGCAAAGGATGTGGAAAACAGGCTTAAAAAAATGCTGGCAGAGGGACAGAAAGCAGAAAAGATTGAGGATTCTCTCTACAAAGGCCTTAAAGGATTTATTTATAAGATCAGCAGAAGAAATCCTATTATTACAGTAAAGATTATTGAGGTATAGATAGATGTTTCATCTTTGCATTGCATTATTAATATTAGCTGTTTTTCAGGGGATAGCGGAGTTTTTGCCCATATCATCTTCTGGTCACCTGGTTATTCTTGAAAATATCCCTTATATAAGGCACACCCTTGAAGCAACTGGTGAAGATTTGAATATGCTTATAAACGTAAGCCTTCATGTTGCAACTTTAATAGCAGTAATAATATACTTTCGCAAAGATATTTACAAGATCTTTACAGGTTTTTTTTCACAGGTTTTTGCAAAAAACTATGCAGGGACTGAATTTAAAATCGGGCTTTATATAATTACAGCATCTATACCTGCAGGTGTTTTGGGTTTGATGTTTCACGAATATTTTGAAATTCTCTTTAATTCTTCATTATTAGTTTTTATATTTCTCATAATTAATGGGATAATACTTATTACTGCTAATAAAATACCATCAAAAGGCCGAAAAATAGAAGAGGCGGGACTTGCAAGATCTTTAATAATTGGTTTTTGTCAGGCTTTTGCCATGATCCCGGGTATATCCAGATCTGGCATGACTATTGCAGGGGGAATTGCAAGTGGTCTTGAACCTGTTGAAGCTGCACGTTTTTCATTCCTTATGGCTATTCCTGTAATTGCAGGGGCAGGGCTTCTTGAAGGAATTAAAACTGCTGGTAAAAGCTATCCGCCTGAAAGCATTGCTGCTATAGGAATTGGAATGGCTGTTGCTGTTCTTGTTGCTCTTGTTGCAATAAAGGTGCTCTTCTGGGTTGTTAAAAAAGTCAGGCTTGATGTTTTTGGTTATTATACCATTGCTGTTGGCATATCAGGTTTGGCAGTAAAATATTTTTTTTAACACTACAGCTGGAAAGCCTTAATAAACCTGATTTTAAAACCATGGAGGGTTGGGGTGTTTAAGGAGAAGCAGGGCAAAGAAATTATAGGTGTTGTTTTATTTTTATGCGGCCTTATTTTTTTGCTGAGTATAGCTACTTTTAATGCATTGGATCAAAAGGCTCTTATTTTTAATAGGCCTGTATATAATCTGATTGGACCTGCTGGTGCTTTAATAGGTCATATTTTCAGATCTGCATTTGGCATATCTTCGTTTTTTTTTCCTGTAATGTTTTTTCTTGCTGGATGGTCCCAGATTAAAACAGGAAGTGTTTACCCGGTTTTTGATAAAATTCTGGCACTCTTTTTTCTTATGATAACTGTTGCGGCTTTTTGCGCAATAGGCGCTTCTGATGTTTATTACAATAATGGCGGGTTCATAGGGTTTTATATACATGGTATTCTCAGGTCTCTTGCCGGTCTTGTTGGAGCATATATTATCATAGTAATTTTAAATATCATAGGTTTAATTCTTCTTGGAACATTTTCTATTGCTGCTTTACTTGAAATGAATAATGGTAAAAAAAATGCAGGGAACCGTTTTGAAAAATTTTTAAGATGGATATCTGTAAAAAAATATGAGGAGCAGGTTCCTCTTAATAATATTGACAGGATTTATAATAAAAATGGGAAGCTGCCATGGGTTGTAAAAAAGAAGGTTTTTGTATCAAGCCCAGACAGTATAAAAGGCTCCAGAGATGATGTGAAGTACCTTGCACTTAATGTGCCTGAGGCTGTAAAAGAGGATATTTTTAATTCGGCTTCATCTGAAAAAGCTGAAAAAGAAAATTATTTAAAGACCTTTAATGATGAAGATGATCAAAATGAATTTTTTGAAGCAGATTATTCTTTTGAAAATTATAGTGAATCTGAATATGAAAGCTCTCTAAAAAATGATGAAGACAATTCTTTTGAACCTGAAAATTTTGCTGCAGAGCCTGAGCTTAAAAAGAATCGCATATTCAGCATTATTGATGAAGAGGAAGATGATGTTCCTGAATCTGAAACAGGGAGCCCTGATGTTGTTTTGCTTAAGGAGAATGTGAAGGAAAAAAAAGAATCTTATGCAGAGGAAGAGGATGTGCAGGCTCCGGTTTTGGATGAGGATGCAGTTTTTAAGGAGCTTAAAATAAATCAGGACTATATAATTCCAACTTCATTTCTTCATAACTCTGTTCCCTTTGATTCAGAAACATGGGAAAGTGAGATTAAAAGAAACACCCAGCTTCTTATACGCACTCTTGCGGATTTTGGTATAGAAGCAAGGGTTATAAATGTAAACAGAGGCCCTGTAATTACTCTTTATGAAATGCAGATAGCAGCAGGGATTAAAATAAACAGGGTTGTGGGGCTTTCAGATGATATTGCCATGGCTCTTGCTGCTTACAGAGTCAGAATTGTGGCACCAATCCCCGGGAAATCAGCCATTGGTATTGAAATCCCAAACAAGAAAAGGGAGATGGTAACCCTGGGCGATATTATCAAGTCTAAATCCTATAGTGAACAAAAGGGCAGTTTAAAAGTAGGGCTTGGAAAGGATATTCTGGGAATGCCGGTAAATCTGGATCTGAAAAAGCAGCCTCATTTGCTTATTGCAGGAGCAACAGGATCAGGCAAGTCTGTTTGTGTAAATTCAATAATAACCAGTATTATTTATAATTATGATCCCAACTATGTGCGTTTTATTCTTGTTGATCCAAAAATGGTAGAGCTGCAGCTTTATGATGGAATGCCTCATCTTTTAACACCGGTTATTACAGAGCCTCATCTGGCACCTGGTGTTTTGAAATGGTCGATTTTTGAGATGGATCGCAGGTACAGACTTCTTGCTGCAATGAATACCAGGGATATTGTAAGGTATAATGAAAAGATGGATAAAGGAAGCATAAAGGGTGAGAAGCTGCCTTTTATTATTATAATAATAGATGAACTCGCAGATTTGATGATGGTTGCTTCAAAGGAGATTGAGGGTTATATTACCAGAATTGCGCAAAAGGCAAGAGCAGTGGGTATTCATCTTGTATTGGCTACACAGCGTCCATCTGTTGATGTAATTACCGGAATTATAAAAGCGAATTTTCCTGCAAGAATTGCATTCCAGGTTGCTCAAAAAACAGACTCAAGAACCATAATTGATCAAAATGGTGCTGAAAAACTTCTTGGTAAGGGGGATATGCTTTATCAATCTCCAATGAGCTCATATCCTGTGAGGATTCAGGGAGCTTTTATTTCTGAGGATGAAATTGTTGATGTTGTACGGCATTTGCGCACACTTGGCAAACCTGATTACATTGATATTGATGAGTTTCTTTTTGCAGATGAAGAAAGGGAGTTC
Organism: Spirochaetota bacterium; assembly: GCA_041655115.1. Classification (GTDB taxonomy): domain Bacteria; phylum Spirochaetota; class UBA4802; order UBA4802; family UBA5550; genus JBBAGC01. The sequence goes on from JBBAGC010000013.1 coordinate 5,001, forward strand.
AATGAAGAGGAGGATGAACTTTTTGTTGAAGCCCTTAAAATTGTGGAGGATACAAGAAAGGCATCAGCATCCTATCTCCAAAGAAGATTAAGCATTGGTTATAACAGGGCAGCAAAAATGATGGAGCGTATGGAAGATTTAGGATATATTGGACCGCAGCAGGGGAGCAAGCCCAGGGATATATTTATTTAGTTTTTTTTCGTGCATATACCTCGATTGTATCGGAAAAAGAGGTAATGCTGGTAAAGGCTCTGTAAAAAGGTTCAAAAAAGTTATAGAAAAGATTTTCTTTTTTTATAACTCTTTCAGGATGATACCCGCACTTATAAATAGAAAGAGTTTCAAAACCTGTATAATTAAGCATTTTTTTTACTGATCCAGGGCTAAGATCAATCTTGTGGTCTTTAGGTCTGGTTTTTATCCAGTGGTTTTTTTGAAAATAAAATAAGGGTCCAAACCAGGAAGGAATTGCCAAAGCCAGAATCCCACTGTCTTCCATGTGAAGGTGTATTTTATTAAGACAGGATAAAGGATCAGGTGTGTGTTCCAGAAAAAACCATGCAGTAATAATATTGTATTTTTTTTTCAGGTGTGCATTGTCAAAGGGAGTGGTCAATACCTCAATATTAAAATTATCCCTGCACCAGGATGATGCAAAATCAGAAATTTCAATACCTGTTAAATTTTTTATTCCTCTGTCTTGTGCAGCTTTAAGGAAAAACCCAGCAGCACTTCCTATATCTAATATTGAAAGCTCTGGCTCAAAAGATATGTGTTTAAAAATTTTATCCAGCCTTGAATAGGAAAGGGCATAGATATTTTCAAAATCCTCTATATAGGTTTTCCCATACTGAGAGGCGTATTCTTCAATAAAGTAATCCTTTGAATAGGAAAGGGGCTCCCACGAAGTGTTAAGTATTGTTTTGCATTTTTTGCATAGCAGAAGATTTTTGGAAATGCTTTTAAATGCCTGCCCTTTACAAATCGGGCAGGATTCAGGAAAATTATTCATGCAGTTTTTTCTTTTTAGCAGGCTCTACTACTACAGGGACACCGCGTATTTTGGCATTTTCAAAAGAGTGCAGCACCAGCTCGGCATAGTGCTCAGGAACTTCAAAAAAAGCGTATGTAGAATGAACATCAATTTTTCCTATTTGTTTTCCATCAATACCTGATCTTTTAACAATTTCCCTGATTAGATCCCCAGGTGCAATGTTTTGGCTTTTCCCAATGTTAATAAAAAGTCTTGCTTTGCCATCTTTAATATCTTCAAAAATTATTTTGCCTGATTCGGACTTGTTGTTTAAAAATACCTTGTCAAGGTCAAGTCTGGAGATATTTCCCAGGTGTTCTTTAAGAAGGGCTGCAGCGATTCTTTTTGTGCCACTAAAAAAAGGGAGCTGCTTCTTTAAAACTTTTAAAAGCTTTAAATAATCGGTAAGGTCTTCTGAAAGGGCATTTTCCAGAATTCTTTCAATTTTTTTTTCTTTGTTCATCAAAGCCTCGCAAAGGAAAGGGTGATATGCTGCATAAGTAGATTCAGCAGAACTATTTTGTATTTACAATGAAATAAAATATAAATTAAAATAGCAAGTAGTTTTTAAGATCTTAGATTAAACCCATCCCCTGGCTTTAACAGCTTTTGCAACTCTGTCAATTGCTATAACATAGGCTGCATCACGCATATAAAGTTTCTTTGTCTTAGCAAGATCGTTTACAGCATGGAAGGCGGAAGTCATTTTATTATCAAGCTTTTCAAGAACCTCTTCCTTTTCCCAGAAAAAGTTTATATTACACTGCACCTGCTCAAAATAACTGCATGTTACTCCACCAGCATTAGCAAGGAAATCGGGGATTACAAAAATATTGCGAGCCTTTATTGTTTCATCAGCTTCAGGAGTTGTTGGTCCATTTGCTCCTTCTGCAATGAACTTAACTTTTTGGTGGATTTTTTCAACATTATCTTTATTTATCTGATTTTCAAGTGCAGCAGGAATTAGTATGTCAACATCCTGTTCAAGCCAGGCCTCACCAGGGAGCTGTTCATATCCCAGGTCTTTGGCTTTGTTTTTGTCAATTCCGCCAAAGTTATTAGTAATTGAAATGAGCTCTTCAATATCTACTCCTTCTTTCTTTTTGAATGTATAGGAAACTTTGTCATCCTGATCCCAGGATGATACGCATATAACCTTTCCACCAAGCTGATCATAAAGCTTAGCAGCATGCCTGGAAACGTTTCCAAAACCCTGAATACTTGCAGTAGTTTTTCCAGGATCAACATTATGGTCATTCAGGGCTTCTCTGAGTGTGTATATAAGGCCAAATCCTGTTGCCTCTGTTCGACCAAGAGAGCCACCCATACCAACAGGTTTGCCTGTAATGGCGCCCGGATATTTTCCTCCATGAATTGTTTCAAATTCATCCAGCATCCAGAGCATGTGTTGTGCATTAGTCATAACATCTGGTGCAGGCACATCCAGTACCGGGCCAAGATTTTTTGCTATCTGCCTGATATACCCTCTGCATATCTGTTCCTGTTCACGTGCGCTTAGATGATGAGGGTCACAAATAACACCGCCTTTGCCTCCACCCAGGGGTATGTCCACAACAGCACATTTCCATGTCATCCACATTGAAAGTGCGCGCACTGTGTCAGCTGTTTCATGAGGATGAAAACGAATGCCCCCCTTTGCCGGGCCTCTTGCATCATTGTGCTGCACCCTGTATCCCTTAAATACCTTAACGTTTCCATCATCCATATGCACAGGAATTGTAAAATGGTATTCTCTCATTGGTTCTCTTAAAAATTCTTTTACACCAGCTTCCAGATCAAGTTTTTTTGCAACAGTATCAAACTGGTTTTGAGCAACATGAAAAGGATTGTAAGATTTTGATTCCATATAAGCGACTCCAGTATAAATATAATTTTGTTATCATTTTTTAGTTTTAAACTTTCACCTGCACATCAGATAATAAAGCCAATTTATATAATACAAAAATGTGACTTTAATTTGCAATAATATTTTTTTCAGTATGAGATTAAGGTGTCAGCTTATTCATTGTTGCATGCCTTATTTGTTTTTTTTTACTTATTTTATCTGATTTATACTTAAAATTAGCAGCATTTTTTAAATTTGAGATTAAGGAGCTAAAATAGTTTAGGTATTTTCTCTTAAAATTTTCTTTACATATTAAATTCAAATTTTAATAATGTAAAAAAAATCCTGGAGGAGCTAATGAATATTTTAATTTTTGGCCCTAATGGAAGTGGAAAAGGAACACAGGGAGCAATGATTCAAAAGATGTACAATATTGTTCATGTTGAATCAGGAGTGCTCTTCAGGGATAATATCAGGGGTGGTACAGATCTTGGTAAGCAGGCAAAGGCATATATTGATAAAGGAGAACTGGTACCTGATGAAATTACCATACCCATGATACTTGACAGAATTAATAAGGATGATTGCGACAATGGGTGGCTTCTTGATGGTTTCCCAAGAAATCCAGAGCAGGCAAAGGCTTTGGAAAATGCTTTGTTTGAAAATAATATGATTATTGATTTTATTCTTGAAATTATCCTGGATCGTGATGTTGCTAAAAACAGGATTATGGGTCGCAGGCTTTGCGTTAATGATAATAATCATCCTAATAATATTTTTATTGATGCTATTATGCCTGAAAAAAAAGGCGATGTTTATGTGTGCAGGGTATGTGGGGGAGAGTTGACTGTAAGGGAAGATGATCAGGATGAAAATGCAATTAATAAGCGCCATGCAATATATTTTGATGAAGAAAATGGCACCAGAGCAGCTGTTGAGTATTTTAAGGAGTTAGCCAGAAAAGGAAGGGGAAAGGTTTATCAGGTTGATGGATCTTTGCCTGTTAATGAGGTGAGAGATCACATCAAGTCTTTGCTTCATAATCATCGATTTTATAATATTCAGTCAAAAAGGGGGAGATGATGAAAAAATACTTTATATGGGTTCTGTTTTTTGCTTTTTTGCTTTCAGCTGTTTTAATTTATGCTACACCCAAGATTTTGATGGCTCATATAGATATGATAAAGGATGGGCAGGAAATAACCTGTAATTATTGTCATTCTAACCCTGTTTTTACAATTGAAAAAAAGAAGGGACAGCTGGAAAAAGGTTTATTAAACGGAGTTCCTTTGTCAGAAATTAAAACCTGTGCAGGTTCAGGCTGTCATTAAAACTCCTGATTGGGGAAATGTTTATTGCCGGTCATTCCGGCTGGAGCGAAAGTGGAATGCCGGAATCTTATAACATATATTTTCTATTAAGAAACGAGTATTATTTGCATATAATCACAGTATGGGATTCCGGTATTTGGCCGGCTTTATTAGAACATCCTGTTCTATGCCGGCAGGCAAACTTCATGTTTGCTCCACAAATTTAAGTTGCAAAACCGGAATGACAAATTCCATACCCCTAAAATTAAATTGTTACCTTATTTTTAAGGATGATTATTATATCAATAAGGCTTGACGAATATTGAATTATTTATACATATACCATTATATGAGGCCATTCATGTAATGAATGGTGTTTTTTATTGTATTATGCTGAAATTTATTTAATTAAAGAAAGAAAATGGGTCTGTTAGAAAATATTAAGAAGAATAATATTCTGATTAAAACTTCTGCAAAGGACAGGTGGGGGATCATTGAAGAAATGGTTGAACACGCTGTTAAGGCAAAGGAAATTGAATCAGAGGATGCTGAAGCCATAACAAATGCTCTGATAGAGCGTGAAAAATCCATGAGCACAGGGATTGGACATGGAGTTGCCATACCTCACTGTTCAACCACCAGAGTAAACAATATTATAACTGTTATGGCAATTACTCCAAAGGGGATTGATTTTGAATCAATAGATAACGAGCCTGTTAAGATAATTGTTCTGCTTATAGTTCCCAAGAATAAGCTTACACATCATATTAAAACCCTTGCAAATATAGCCAAGATGATGAATGATCAGGAATTAAGAGAAAAAATTCTTTGTCTTAAAACGCCTGAATCTATATTGAAAACTTTAAAAGCTTACTCAAATCAATAAAATGGATGATACACCCAGATTAATTGACTCAAAATATACTCCTGATGATGATTTCTCTAATGAATTATCATTACGGCCTGAACTATTAACAGAATTTATAGGGCAGAAAAACATTACAGATAACCTGAAAGTTTTTGTTGAAGCTGCAAGAATGCGCAAAAAATCTCTTGATCATGTACTGCTTTCAGGCCCTCCCGGTCTGGGGAAAACTACCCTGGCCTTTATTATTGCACATGAGCTGGGCGTGAATATCAAGGCAACATCTGCCCCAATAATAGATAAGGCTGGAGACATGGCATCCATTCTCACAGGATTAGAGGAGAATGATGTGCTTTTTATTGATGAAATACACAGGCTTTCCCCTGCTATTGAAGAGATTCTTTATCCTGCCATGGAAGACAGATCAATTGATATTATTATTGGACAGGGAATAGGTGCAAAGAGTATTAAACTTAACCTTGCTCAATTTACACTAATAGGAGCAACAACAAGAACGGGACTTCTTACAGCTGCTCTTCGCGACAGGTTTGGAATTCCCCTGAGGCTTAACTATTATGACCCTGAAGATTTAAAGAAAATAGCAATGAGAACAGCGTATATACTGGAAATAGATATGGATGAGCAGGCAGGGCTGGAAATAGCAACGCGTGCAAGACGGACTCCCCGTATTGTAAACAGGCTTGTAAAAAGGGTGTCGGATTTTTCTATTGTTTTAAAAAAGAAAAAGATAGATCTTGAGATAACAAGGTTTGCCCTTGAAAAGCTTGATATTGATGAACTTGGCCTTGATGAGATGGACAGGCGGATTTTATCAGTCATAATAGAGAAATACGGTGGAGGCCCTGTTGGTCTCAAAACTATTGCTATTTCAGTTGGTGAGGAAACCGATACTCTTGAGGATTACTATGAACCCTTTTTAGTACAAACGGGCCTTCTTAAAAGAACACCCAGGGGTCGTATGGCTACAGAAAGTGCTTTTAAGCATTTGGGTTTAAGCTATAGTGAAGGGAACAGCGAAACTGGTGCTACCCTTTTTGGTGATTAATCTTTAGTTATTTTAATGAAACCAGCCTTACCAATGGGGCTGATTGCCTATATCTACACCAACTACATCTGATGCACCCATAATAGTAATAAATGCATTAGGATCAATTTCTATTACAATTTTTTTTAGCAAAGGTATATCCTTTCTGTTTAAAACTGAATAAAGAATTGTTTTATCACTTCCATGAAAACCACCATGACCGTGAATAAGAGTAACCCTTCTTTGATGTATATTCGTAAGAGAGTGAACTATCTCTTTCCATTTTTCTGACATGATCAATGCAGCCTTACGCTTGGTCAGACCATAAAAAACTTTATCAGTGACCAGGGTGCTTGCTGCAATGTACACAAAGGTGTAGAGCACTTTTTCTATAGGAAACAACTTGGCTGATATGAGAAGTATAATGCTGTTTATAATAATTGCTCCAGTTCCAATTGACAGTGAAAAAAACTTGTTCATAATTACAGATAGTATTTCAGATCCTCCGCCTGAACCATAGGAACGAAGCATTATTGCAACTCCCAGACCTGTAAGCCCTCCAGCAATTACTGCAGCAAGCATATGATCATTCAGTACTATATGGAAATCCAGTAAGTAAAGCATTATGGAATAGAGGGTCATGCCCCAAACAGTATAAAGGATAAATCTTTTCCCAACAAAAAACCAGCCAATACAGAAAATTGGAATATTTATAAGAAAGTAGAGTCCGCCCACTGAGATTGCTGAATATTTATAATAAACTATCAGGGCAAATCCGGTTATTCCACTTGATAAAAAACCATGGGGAATTAAAAAGCAGTTAACAGCTAAGGCACATATTGCACTACCTGTAGCAAGCAGAGTAGTGTTATATAAAAAATCTTTTAAATATTTTTTCATAAAATATCTCTTATTATTTTTAAGGAAATCATTTTTATTCCATATTGATAGTTTAAAGTAAAGGTTTTTGTCAATACACAAAATTTTTAATTTTAATGGTTTAATTAATTCTTGTCTTTTGATAGGATCAATAAGGACTTGTCTTATTATCTGTAATATTATTTTACATGGCTTTATGTTTTAAAGCAGGTTGCTGCACTAACAATATTTTTGATTAAAGGAGAAAGGTATGAAAAGAATTCAAATATTTTTACTTGTTTTAATATTTGCAGGATGTTCTGCAACAGGGTTAAAGGTGGTTGATATGGAAGATAAGGAATTTAAAATATCCTGTTTTGTATTGGGAGATAAAACTTTTAAGTCTGATAATGCTTTTATTGGTTTTGATAAAAAGGATAAAAGAGTTTTTGGTAAAGCAGGATGTAATAGTTTTTTTTGTTCATATGAAGATAAAGACAATAAAATTAGTTTAAGTGAAAATATAGGTGCAACAAAAATGATGTGTGATCCTGAAGCTATGGAATTTGAAGATAATTTTTTACAAAATTTTCATGGTCTGTTTGAAATTGATAGAGATAATAATTTGATTGTTTTAGATAATGGCAAGATGAAAATTTATCTGGAATAGTTTAAATTTTATAAAAAATCCACATATTAAATTTTCTTGCAATTATTACTGTGATTATTTAGGTTCCATTAATATAAAAAATTTTGCTTTATTAGCTGGTTTTTCCAGAAAAGAAATAAAATATTTTTAAATATAGATGAAAACATGAGGTTGCGGATATGCAGGATCCGAATGAATTGATACGCGTATCAGAGGTTGTAAAGACTTATCGTCTTGGCTCTGTTAAGGTCAGGGCTTTGAGGGGAGTTTCCCTTGAGGTTAGAAAGGGTGATTTTTTGCTAATCACAGGGAGAAACGGTTCAGGTAAATCAACGCTCCTTTACCAGATGGGGCTCCTTGACAGGCCAGATTCAGGAGAGGTAAAATTTGATGGCAAGGATGTTTCCTCTGCGCCAGACAGGTATAGAAGATTTCTTCGGCTTACATATCTTGGATATATATTCCAGAATTTTGCACTTATATCTGAACTGAGTGCGCTTGAAAATGTAATGCTTCCTGCAATGATGCTTGAAAGCAAAAATGCCTGTAGGGAAAGGGCAAAGGAGCTTCTTGTAAAAGTGGGGCTTGGCGAGAGATTAAATCATCTTGCTTTGAAACTCTCAGGTGGTGAGCAGCAAAAGGTTGCAATAGCAAGAGCTCTTATAAATAAACCGCGCGTTATAATTGCAGATGAGCCAACATCAAACCTTGACTCAATTGCTTCGCTTGAAATACTGGAAATTTTTCAAATGCTGAATCGTGAAGAGGGACATGCTATTGTAATGGTTTCCCATGAGCAGGAAGATATAAAGTATGCTACGCGGCATATAAAACTTTCAGACGGGAGGGCAGTATGATGCGTGAATTTAAAATTCCCTTTTTTCTTGTTATAAGATATTTGAAGCATGGCAATAAATGGACTTTGTCTCTTATTATAGTTCTCATGTCTATTGCCTTTATAAATCTTGTATTTGTTACTTCGCTTTTTAACGGGATTATTGAGAGCTCCAATAACCAGGTAATAAATACCTATACTGGTCATATTATGATGATGCCCCTTGAAGGGGAGGAGTTAATAAGCAATGAGGATTCAGTTATGGAGAGAATCCTTGCAACAGATGGAGTCGTATCAGCAACGCCACAGTTTTTTGTGCCTGGCCGGATCTCATATAAAAAAATAAGCGGGAATTGGCAGATCATTGCTGTGGACCCTTCATTGGAAAGCAAGGTTATGAATATTCATGAGAATATGATCTCCGGATCTTTCCTTGAGGATGAAGATCTTGATCAGGTGATAATTGGACGCCAGATCGCTGGTGGCGAAGAGATTGAAATGAATGCTGTATCTTTTAAGGGGGCAAAGGTTGGGGAGAAGGTAACTTTATCACTCCATGGGATAGAAAAAGAATTTACCATCAAGGGAATATTTTATACCAAATTTATAGATACAGATTTGCGGGTTTTTGTTTCCCGTAAGGCTATTGAAAAGATGATTCCTCATTATAAAAAGATTTGCAGCAATATTAATATCAGGATTACACACACAGGTGATGAAAGGAAGGTGATCTCCAATCTTGAGAAAGGGATTACTGAAGGGGTATTTAATACATGGAAGGATGTTGCGGGTTTTATGGATTCTATTACTGAAAGTTTTGGGGTTATAAATACTCTAATGACAATGGTTGGAATGATGATTGCTGCTGTGACAATATTTATTGTGATATACGTTGATATATCCTCAAAGCGTCAGGAGATTGGAGTGCTTAGAGCTATAGGAATAAAACCCTATTTGATAAGGATGTCATTTGTTCTCCAGTCTATTGTATATTCATTCATGGGTGTTGTTTTAG
>JBBAGC010000014.1:0-14083 GCA_041655115.1 Spirochaetota bacterium
TTTTTAAAAAACAAGCTTTGCGCAACCTTGTTATCCTCTGTTTTGAGAGAGATAGAAAAGTCATGCCAGCCATCCTGAGTTTTAAGATATTTTTTTAATGATGGAATATTTCCATAGGCTATTGCCATAAATTTAAGAGCTGTTTTGGTTATAGCATTTGCCATTCCTCTTGGTTTTTCATAAACAGCATTCATAATGTTACTCCTAAATTTTTATTTTTTTATTTAAATAAATATCTTTGCATTCCTGTATTTTTTCTTTACTTTGCCATTGGGTAAAGTCTTTAATTTCTGGGTCTGTTTCCTTCCCTATGGAAAAGTTTTTTGGATACCATGTTGGATTATACGGTAATAGCTGTGACTCTTTAATACCCAGGGAAATTAAAAAATCAGCAGTTGCGTTTAAGTTTTCTTTTGTGTCTGATATTCCAGGTATCAGAGGTGTTCTTGCTAATAAAATAAGATTTGAATCGTTGGAGACTGTTGCAAGCTTTTTAAAATTGTTTAGGATGCTTTTATTATCCTGCCCACAATATTTTTTGTGAAGGGCTGTATCAAAAATTTTAATGTCAAAATAAATAGTATCTATGTAGGGAAGCATATATTTTTCAAATTTGGTATAGTTGAAACATCCACATGTTTCAACCAGGGTATTAATATTATTTTCCTTGCATCTTTTAAGTAATTCTCCGGCAAATTCAGGGTAGAGTGCAGCTTCTCCTCCTGAAAGAGTAACTCCACCATTGGATACATCATAAAATATTTTGTCTGATAATATTTTATGCATTAAATCATCAATGTCCCATTTTTCTCCAGCTGTTTTTAAAGCTTTTGATGGGCAAACGCTTACACATTCAAAACATCTGGTGCATTTTTCCCTATCAATAAAATATTTATTGGAAAAGTCAATGGCTCCATGTTTACAACTAACAATGCAGGAACCGCATTTTATGCAGTCTTCTTTTGAGTAGTATAATTCAGCTTCCTGTTTTTTGCTTTCAGGATTATGACACCAGACACAGGATAAGGGGCATCCTTTAAAAAAAACCACAGTTCGTATTCCCGGACCATCATCCAGGGAATTGCATTTTATATCTAAAATTAAAGGCTTTTGCACAGTGCATTTCCAGAGTTTATTAGTTAAAGTGCCAATAGTATAGGTAATGTTAATATTTTATTCAGCAAAGTCAAGTAGGGATTAATTTCCCATTTAAAAATATCCACATATTATTATCTCTAATAAAATTGAGAATGACGAATTATTCACTAAAAATTAATTATTTATTGACTTTCATTTGCCATTTTATTATTTTAAATGCGAATGGTTCGCATTTATGGAGAAATACAATGACATTAAATCTTACCATGCACAGAGAGGAAGTTTTAAACATCATCATAAAATCTCCTGTGCCTGTTAGTGCTGCAACCATTCATGAAAGGGTTAAAGATAGAATAAACCTTGCCACAGTTTACAGGGCTTTGAAGTTTCTTGAAAAGCATAACATGGCTGATGGATTTACAATCCTGTGCAAGTCTCAGGGAACAGTACGGTTTTATACCAAAAAAAGCAGGCATCATGATCATTATTTTCATTGTGAGGAATGTCACAGGTTTTTTCTTTTTGGTGCATGCAAGCTTAGTGAGTCTATAAAAAATTTTGAAAGGAATACTGACAATACAGTCCATGAGCATACCCTTTATTTAACAGGGATATGTAAAGATTGTAAATCTGAATAGTATAAAGAATTAATCAAGAGGGTTGGTAAATGGAAAAGTCAGGATTAGTGTTAATTTTAATAACAGCGGTTTTTTTAATACTGCTTGCAGGCTGTACAAGGCAAGCGCCTGATCCCAGGCCTCTGGTAATTACTACACTTTTTCCACAGTATGATTTTGTTAAGCAGATTGCAGGAGAAAAAATAAACCTTAAGCTTTTACTTAATCCTGGAGTAGAGGCTCACGCGTTTGAGCCCACACCTCGTGATATAGTTGAAATTTCCAAAGCCTCCCTTTTTATATATACAGGCGAATTTATGGAACCCTGGGCAGGCAAAATTCTAGAAGGGATAAAAAATGACAGGCTCATAGTAGTTGATGCTGGTAAAAATATAATTCTTCTTGGCGCAGATGATCACGAACATAATTCTGGTATGGATGCTAATGGTTCTCATAAAAATAAAAATTTTAATAATGCCACTAAAGATCCCCATATATGGACAGATCCTTTAAATGTTCTTAAAATGATCGATAATATACTTGAAGGCCTTGTTAAAGCTGATCCGGAGAACAGCACCTATTATATTGAAAATGCAGAAAAGTATAAAAATGAAATTATAAAACTCCACAGGGATTTTGTTAGCACATTTAAAAAAACAGAACATAAAAAAATTCTTTATGCTGGCCATTTTGCTTTTGGATATTTTTCTCATCGTTATGGTCTTGAACATGAGTCTCCATATAAAGGATTTTCTCCAAATGCTGAACCAAATCCCAGAGAAATTGTTACTTTAATAAAAACTATTGAGGCTAATAATATAAAGGTTATATATTATGAGGAGCTTGTTGACCCCAGGGTAGCGCGGGTCATTGCAGAGCATACTGGAGCTGAGATGCTGCTTCTTCATGGAGTACACAATATTTCAAAAGATGAATTTCAGGAAGGGGCTAGCTATATTTCTATTATGAAAAAAAACCTTGAGGCTTTGAAATATGGAATGGGCTATTCTGAATGAGATCAGTTCTTGAAATAAAAAATGTATATGTTAAATACGGTAATGAAGCAGTTCTTCAAAATGTAAGTTTTACTGTTGAACATGGAGATTATATTGGGGTTGTGGGGCCTAATGGTTCTGGGAAAACAACCATGATGAAGGCCCTTCTTGGTCTTGTGCCAGTTTCAGGTGGAGCTGTAATCTTCCCTGATAAAAATTTAAAAAAAGAGAATATTGGTTATGTTCAGCAGAAGCAGGGCGGTACTGACACAAACTTTCCAGCAACTGTAAGGGAGATAGTTTCAACAGGTTTAATAGTTCATAAAAAAGGGATTAAATATCTCACATCTCAGGACAAGGAGAGGGTTGATGAAATTCTTGGCACCCTTCAGATTAAAGATCTGCAAAATAAAAAAGTAGGTCATCTTTCAGGGGGGCAGTATCAAAGAATGCTTCTTGCCAGAGCTCTTGTAAACAGGCCAGGGATGCTTATACTTGATGAGCCTGCCAGTGCACTTGATCCTAAGATAAGAGATGACCTTTTTCTTATTCTTTCTGAGCTTAACAAAAATCAGGGCATAACAATACTTTTTGTTTCTCATGATATAGGCTCTATAGGAAAATATACTAACAAGATGCTTTACCTGGACAGGAAGGTTGTATTCTTTGGTGATTACGAGCAGTTTTGCCAGTCAAAGGATATGACTGAATATTTTGGATATGAAGCACAGCATAACTTCTGCTGGAGGCATAATCATGAATAATATAATGATGCTTTTGGCTGAAGCTGTCAGATACGATTTTATTACCAGGGCGCTTGTTGTTGGTTCCTTTATTGCTGTGTCCTGTTCGTTCCTGGGAATTTTTTTGGTATTAAAAAGGCTTTCACTAATTGGAGATGGGCTTGCACATGTCTCTTTTGGAGCTGTGGCAATTTCTATGGTATTGGGTGCATCTCCTTTATTTTTCACAATACCGCTTGTTGTAATTGCATCTTTCCTTATATTGCGATTAAAAGAAAAGGCCGGGATAGATGGCGATGCAGCAATAGGACTGGTATCTGCCACTGCTGTGGCTATTGGGGTTTTTCTTGCAAGCAAAGGCCAGGGGTTCAACATTGATCTTTTCAGCTATCTTTTTGGGAACATTCTTGTAATCAATAACAGCGATCTTTATATATCTATAATTTTATCAGTTTTTGTGACAGGTTCGGTTTTGTTTTTTTATCATGATATTTTTGCTGTAACCTTTGACGAGGATTTTGCAGGTATAGCAGGGATAAAAAGTAAAACAATTAATAATCTGGTTGTATTGCTTACAGCTGTTACAATAGCAGTGGGAATAAGAATTGTAGGTGCAATGCTTATTTCAAGCATGATAATATTTCCTGTTGTAACTGCTTTGCAGTTTGAAAAGGGTTTTAAACAAACTATAGTGATAGCTGCAGCTGTTTCAGTAATATGTGTTATAACAGGTATTTTACTTTCATTTATAATCAATGCTCCTTCAGGTGCAACTATTGTTATAATGAACTCCATAATGTTTATTTTTATATTCGTCACAACAAAAATAAAGGGCTAATAGCACTTCGCCGTGCAGCATAAAAATTATGGGGCAATTGATGGAAATTAATTGACCCATAATTTTTAAATTCTTTCTTTTTTTATTTTATTATTGACTGAATTTAAAAAATTTACACACGTTTTATATGCTATGATTAGCTGGGTAATGTTTTTTAAAATTGCCTGGAAATGGAATCGGGCAGGAGTAGATAATGCACAGAAAACTCTATTATTCTCAGATGTTCATACCTATTTATCTTTTTGTTATATTTGCGATTTTTAATCTTTTTAATACAAATATTACAACAGATCAGCCTAAGGCTTTTCTGGTTGTAACAACAATAGCTTCGTTTGTTATCTTTTTGGGTGTTTTTTATTTTCTTGCTACAATTTTATTAACTCGCAGATATAAAGCCCTTTTTATGGTTCCAATACAAGAGGGTACTGATGTTGACCTTCTTTTGAAGCGTTCTGTAAAACACATTCGTGTTGTGGTGTCTTTTGGTTTAGGCCTTTATTTTATGGCTCCATTTATATATTTGTTTGTACAAATTTTTCAGGGTCTTGGCCCTATTGTTGATTATGGGGTTACTGCTGAAAACACTGTAGCCTCAACTGGATTGGGAATTATATTTTCAGCGATTATGTATTTAAAGTTAAAACAGAACATGATAAAGCTGGCAGATGTTCAGGGCTTTCCTGTTCCAAAGCTTTCTCTCAGGTATAAAATTGTTGTGCCTATTTTGTCTCTTATACTGTTTTTGCTGATAATTATTTTTGCATTTACACTTTCATCAATAAGAGAACTTTATATGCCTTCCCATACTGCTATTAAAATGGTAGAAACGGAGAAGCTTATATCTGATAAAAAATATGATTTTTCTCAATCTGAAAACGTGTCTTTTGGTGAGTACATAAAAAAATATTTTTTGGATAAGGATTCTATTGATGATGAGTTCAGGATGGTGGTAAATAAAAAAGGGGAGATCCAGTATATTCATTATTTGCAGAGAAATGATAAATCCTTTTCTATTGTTGAAAACAGTTCCTATGCAGGCATGAGCTATGAAGATGTATTTGTTGAAAATCCCTTAAGGAGTCGGTGGATAATACAAACGGTTTTTGATGCTATAAATGATAAAAATCATAGAGCTTCATTTATGCATGATAAGTTTATTTATTATGGATATTCAATAAAATTACCAGATACAGATTTATATCTTATCTCCTGTGAAATAAGCAGCAAGGTTTGGGAGGGAACAAATTTTATTACATATGTAATAACAGCCATAGGTTGGGTTTTTCTTATTATTATTTCTTTTTATTCTCTTCGTATAACTACTGGCCGGTTTAAGTCCATAGCTATGGTTTCTTATTTTATGTCAGATATATCCAGGGGTATTGTTTATAATGATATTATCAGTGTATATGAAAAAGGTGATGAAATTGGTGATATGATAAAATCACTAAGCCTGGTTGTTGGAGGGTTGCGAAGAATGGCAGAGAGTCTTTCAGCTGATGGAGATGAGTTAATGAGATCTGCAAATACAGTCGATAAGGCAAGCCAGGATGTTTCCAAAGAAATGAGTGAAACAGCAGGGGCAATAGAAGAGGTATCTGCTTCTGTTGAAGAGATTATTTCTTCTATAGAAAATATTTCAAAAAATTTTGAAATGCAAAATGATAAAACGCAAAATATTTTTAACTCTCTGGAAAATTTTTCCAGAGCAATGAAGAGTATTCAGGACAAAACAAAGAATGCTGATATAACTGCAAGGGGAACCTACTCCAAGGTTATGGAGGTTGACAAGGATATAGAAGAAACTGTATCTACAATTCAGTCTATTGGTGAAAGCTCAAAGCAGATTGCTGATACACTTTCAATGATTAAGGATATTTCAGATCAGATAAACCTTTTGGCACTTAATGCATCTATTGAGGCAGCAAGGGCGGGTGATGCGGGAAGGGGTTTTGCTGTAGTTGCAGATGAAGTTGGAAAGCTTGCTGACAAAACCAATTCTGAAACAGGTGAGATAGAAAGAAGGATTGTTGAAAGTGCAGGGTTTGTGGAAAGGGCTGTAAGAACAATAGATAAAATTGAAGTTTCCATGAAAGATATGACTAATGCTGTAAAAGAAAGTTCAATTATTATGCAGGAGATATCGGATTTTTCATTGGATTTTTCAAATCAGGCAGTTGAGCTTTTTAAAGATATGAAACAGTTAAATGACATTTCAAATGAAAATACTCAGGCCACCAAGGAACAGCTTCTTGCAACACAGGAAGTGGCACTTTCCATGAATCATATGAATGATACAGTTGAAAGAGTTACAGGGGTTGCTGTCCATTTTGAAATGGTTGCCATGAATCTGGTGGACTCTGCAAAGAAAATTGAAAAATTATCAAAAATTATTAAAACAAAAAAGCCTGAATAAATATAATTTTTGGCTGTTTAAAAATAAGTGGTAAAGCTATTTTTCATTGTGTCATAAATATGGTATAGATGAATCTGCTATAATTTTACATATAAAGCGAGTAACAGCAATGATAATGCTTGGTACATTTGTAAATTTTTTTGCAATATTAGTTGGAGGATTTTTAGGTTCCATTTTAAGAGAAGGTATTAAGGATAACTATAAGGATATTGTTATGCAGGCAATCCCTCTTGCAGTAATATTTGTAGGAATATCCGGAGCTCTTAAAGGGCTCCTTGCTCCAGAGGCTGAACCCCTTCTTTTTATAATAAGTCTTGTAATAGGGGGCTTAATTGGTGAGGCCATGGGAATTGAAAGGAAACTGGAAAATTTTGGGGAGTTAATCCAAAAGCGCTTTATTAAGGGTGAAAGTAGTTTTGCACAAGGCTTTGTTTCTGCATCTCTCATATTCTGTGTTGGTTCAATGGCAATATTAGGCTCTTTGGATAGTGGTATAAGAAACAATCACAATATTCTTTATGCAAAGTCAATGCTGGATGGAACTTTTTCCTTAATGTATGCTGCCACGCTTGGCATAGGGGTTGCTTTTTCTGCAATACCTGTGCTTGTTTATCAGGGAACAATTACAATTTTGGCTAAATACATTGCGCCTTATCTTTCAGCTGATATGATACGGGAAATTTCAATTGTTGGGGGTATACTTATATTCTGCATAGGCATAAGTATGCTTGATCTAATAAATATTAAAATAGGAAATCTCCTTCCTGCAATGATTATTCCAGTAATATATTATCTGCTTAAAGAGCCAGTTATGTCCCTTTTTCTGTAATAGCTGCTCATTCCCTGACTCCTGTTTTCAGACTTATATAATCCTTCCAATGTTGCAAATAAAAAAAATGGGCTCATTCCGGATTATTGGGAAAAATGAACAAAAAATAAAGAAATGAGTAGAAAATCCCATCTCAAATTTTAAGATGTTTTTCACCACAAAAAATATCTAATAAAAGTGAGATGGGATTGAAACTACTAACAGAACTATTAGAACTCCCCGGCTGTTTTGTAAAGGAAATTACCAGACGGGATAAAGAAATTATCCTTACAGTTGAGAGAGAAGGATATCCTGAATGCCCTGAATGCGGACAAGCATACCTGGATGTACCAAAAGACAGGCGTTATCAGGAAGTTGAAGACTTATCAATATTTGGGAAAAGATGTTATTTAAAGGTATTGAAATATCGCATAAATTGTTCATGCGGTTATAACGGAACAGAGCATTTTGAATGGCTGGATCGATATCAGCGATTTACAGTGCGGTATAGAAAATGGATTTATGCATTTTGTAAGCGAATGACTTGTATAGATGTTTCCCGGATATTTGGGATTTCAAAGCACACTGTTTATCGTTTGGATAAAGAAGGAATTGAAGAAGAACTGTCTCAGCAGGAAGAGATACGACCATCGCGGCTTAGCATAGATGAGATATCTCGAAAGAAAGGACATCATTATGCAACAATCATCTCAGCTCCTGAAGAGAAGAAGGTTCTGGATGTTGTTAAAGGGCGAAAAGCAGAGGATATTACGCCATTTTTTAAAGAAAAAGAGAGAAAATGGCGGGATTCTGTCAAAGTGGTAAGTATGGATGCGTGGCTTGCTTATCGAAAAGTGATTAAAAAGTATTGTACGCATGCGATAATCTGTTTTGATCATTTTCATTTGACACAACACTTTTCAAAAGCTATAGATACATTACGAGTACATGAGGCTAAAAAAGCTGATAGAGAGAATAAGGAATTTTATAAAGGGACGCGGTGGTTGTTACTTAAACGACCAGAAAATCTCAAAGAAGGCCAGGACATTGCATTACAGAGATTATTTAAGATTAACGAGAAATTGTATAAGGCATATATATTGCGAGATGAATTCCGACAGATATTTAATGGAGTAACACCACGTAGTAGACTCATCCGTCTGACTAACTGGATCAAGAGAGCAAAGTTAGTCGGGATATCGGAGCTAGCAGAGTTTGTAAGACAGATTGAGAAATGGGAACCTTATATTAGGAATTCATTGCGTGGCAACTATTCAAATAGCTTTGCTGAAGGTATAAACACAAAGATAAGGGTTATACAGCGAATGGCTTATGGATATAAAGATTTTGAATATCTTAGGTTGAAGATATTTCAACAATTTAATTTCAAGGATATTAAATCACTCTTTGATGGATGAGGTTTCCCAATAATCCGGAATGAGTTAAAAAAGCTTCTTGCTTTTGCACGAAGAGGAATGGAAATAGAAGTCATTCTGGATCTTCATGAGCTTATTAAAGAATCAATTGTGTTGCTTGAAAGAAGCATAGATCGAAAAATAAATATTAAATCCATATTAAATGCGAAGTCTCAAATGATTAAGGGTGATCCTGTTCTTATTCAGAATGTAATCCTTAATCTTGGTTTAAATGCAAGGGATGCAATGACTGCTGGTGGGACTTTGACAATAACTACAAGCAATGTAGAGGTTGATGAAAAATTTGCATTAAACCGTAGTTATGTAATTACTCCTGGGAAGTATATTCAATTAGATGTTGAAGATACTGGCATAGGAATGAACGTAGAGTTGAGAAGCCGTATATTTGAACCTTTTTTTACAACAAAGCCGGAAGGAAAAGGTACAGGACTTGGTATGGCTGTGGTTTATGGTACTGTTAAAGAACATCACGGTTTTATTGAAGTTTATAGTGAGCCAGGGGCAGGTACTAATGTGAAAATATTTATACCTGTTGTTGAAAATGATAAGGCTGGAACAATCAGCATAAATAATGAACCTGTTTCAGGAAAGGGGGGTGTTCTTGTTGTTGATGATGAGGATATTGTTCGAACAATTGCAGGCTCATTGCTGGAATCCCTTGGTTATGAATGTTTTTTAGCAGAAAATGGATTAAGAGCCATTGAAATTTATATGCAGGAAAAAGATAAAATAGATATTGTTTTGCTTGATATTATAATGCCCGGAATCAGCGGACTTGAAACATCTGAAAGATTAAAAGAGATTGATGAAAATGTTAAAATTATATTTTCCTCAGGTTTTCGCAGAGATGAAACAGTTATGGGGCTTGCGAAAAACAGCAATAAACGATTTATTCAAAAGCCCTATCATCTGGTTGAGCTTAGTAGGATAATTTCTGAAACAATGAATTCATAGCAGAGATGTGCTGTTTTAAATATTTTGGTGGACACGGGGGTATATTATCTGGTTTATGTATTTAATAATCAGATAATTGAAGCAGTGGCTCTGGGCTATGAAGGATAAAATAAAAAATATTTTCAAATCATCCGGTATTGATATTACTGAAAAACAGGCCAGCCAGTTTTCACTCTATTATAAATTAATTAATGACAACAATAGCAACAATGATCTTACCAGAATAAAGGGAGAACAAAATTTTATTGTTAAGCATTTTGTTGACTCTGTGTATTATACGAAATTTGTTAAAATACCAGATTCAATAATTGATATTGGTACTGGTGCCGGTTTTCCTGGGATTCCCATAAAAATAATGTTTCCTCATATCAATATAATTTTTGCTGAACAAAGAAGCAAAAGGGTTGATTTTCTTAAGCTTGCAGTAAAAGCCTTAGGATTTACAGGAGTTGAATTTTATTCACATAAGGTAACTGAAAAATCTTTTTTTACTGTGGATGGAGTTGTTACAAGGGCTCTTGAAGATGCACCTGAAACCCTGGACAGAGTTGAGCATTTTCTTCCTCAAGGAGGGGTTGTAATACTTTTAAAAGGCCCTGATGCAGATGGGGATATTTATAAGCTTTCCCAAAAAAATAGGGATAATTTTAAACTTCTTATTGATAAAAAATATATTCTTCCAGGTACTGATAATGTCAGAAGGGTTCTTGTGTTTGAAAAAAATACTGGTATATTTAAAAAAATATATAAAATTATGAAAGATGAAAATGAAACCAGGGGAATAGCTGTTTCCTCTCCTGAAAACAAAACCTATAAAGATCTTAAAAAACTGGTTACAGGAAACGGGATAAAGAAAACAAATTCCATTACTATTTCAGGTAAAAAAATAATATCAGATTTTCTTTTACATAGGGATATTACACAGTGCAGGCTTGTTTTGCCCAATGATTATGTTGAAAATGACCCAGAGTTTGATTCATTGATTTCCAGATTTTATAACAGAGGAGCTCTTTATATTTTTAAAAGCTCTCTTTTTAATGAAATAGATATTTTAAGGATCAAGGCTCCGATTCTTGTCACAGACATGCCGGTTATAGAAAAATGGAATGGCTTTGCAGAGAAAGGGTGTAATCCTGTGATCCCGTTTCAGGATCCTGCAAATGTAGGGGCTGCTGTACGTTCAGCAGCTGGATTTGGTGTTAAGCGTATTATTTTAGCTAAGGGTGCTGCAAATCCATTTCATCCAAAATCAATCAGGGCATCATCAGGTGCTGTGTTTAAAATGCACTTTGTTAAAGGTCCTTCTATTGATGAGTTGTCCAACTTTGCTGCCAGGGATATTTCTATTGTGTCTATGGACAAAGAGGGTCTAAGCATTGAGGAGTTTATTTTTCCGAAGAGTTTTTTCCTTGTTTTAGGCCTGGAGGGGCAGGGACTTCCTGAAAGCCTTATGCAAAGTTCAGTGTCCATACCTGTGACTGATTCAGTTGAATCCTTGAACGCCTCTGTTGCTTTTTCGATTTTTTTGTATGAATGGTCAAAACATAAAAATTAATTATTTTTAAAAGGAGAAAATACATGTCATTAAAGAAGAAGATAAGGACAATACCTGATTTTCCTAAAAAGGGTATAATGTTTCGTGATATTACTACTCTTCTAAAAGACCCTGAGGGGTTTAGGGAGGCTGTTGATTTAATTACGGATCATTGCAAGGATATGGATATAGACCTTGTTGCAGGCATAGAGGCAAGGGGATTTATCCTTGGTGGAGCAATAGCCTATAATCTTAAAAAAGGTTTTGTGCCAGTGCGTAAACCTGGCAAGCTTCCTTTTGACTCAATTGATTATGAATATGAACTTGAATATGGGAAAGACAGCCTGGAGGTGCATGTTGATTCAATTAAAAAGGGGGATAAGGTTTTGTTGATAGATGATCTCCTTGCAACAGGAGGAACTGCTTTTGCTACAGCAAAGCTTATTGAAAAGCTTGGTGGAGAGGTTGTGAAAATGGCCTTTATTATAGATTTACCTGAGGTAGGGGGGAGAAAAAAACTGGAAGATAACGGCTACAGTGTGTTTCATCTGGTTGAATTTGAAGGTGATTAAATAATAAAAAGCAGGTTTTAATCCAGGTTGTAGTTAAAATTATGCCCCTGTTAAAACAGGGGCAGGTAAAGAAAAAATCATAGTTATAAAAAATTAGTAGAAAACGGTTATTCGTAAATTAAATTTCAGCAACATTTTCATAACTGTCACTGTTTTCTTTGTGGCTTTCCATATAATCAAGCCTGTCAAATCCGGTTTGAACTGTTCTGGAACTTTCTGTTCTGTAATTAGGGCTGTTTATTCCAGTACCGCTGCTTTCATCAATGGATGAATTTTCAATTGAGCTTTCATCCTGAATATTCTTTTTGTACCTGTAGAGCATTTCCTTTCTGCTCATTTCTTTCCATTCCTTTGCACGTTTTATGTGCCGGCCAGTGGGATACTGATCCATATATGTCTGAAATTCTTTTGCAGCAAGCTCATAATTTTTAGCCATGAAAAAAGAGTATCCGGTTTTTATCCTGGCATCCTCATCCTTATGGTAATAGTTGTTTGACAGGGTTTTTCTGAAATACGATATAGCTGAATCATATCTTTTAAGTGCAAAATAGCTTTCTCCTATCCAGTATAGTGAATTTTCTGATCTTTCAGTATGGGGAAAGTTTTTTAAATATCTCTGAAAATATTCAATTGCAGGAAAGTAACTCCCTCTGCGATAGCTGTTAATACCACTATCATAAAGCTGCTTCATATATGCGCTGCTTATATCATCTGCATAATTGCTGAAATTTGCATAATATTTTAAAAAGTGATCGTAAAGATTATATGCTTCCATGTCCTGTCCCATTCTTTTATAAAAGCGGGCTTTTCCGATAATCGCTTCTTCATTATTTCCATTTTCAGATATTGCAAGATCAAACATTCTGCCAGCTCTTTTAACTTCATTGCGTTTAAGATATGTATGGCCAAGTTCTGCATAAACACGGCTTCTGAAATCCTTATTATCACTGTAATTAAGGGTTGTCATGAGCTGATGAATGCCTTCTTCATCATATCTTTTCATGATCTTTAGTTTGGCAACTCTGGCTTTTATTTCTTCATTCATTTCTTTGGGGATTCTTTCCTCTGATTTAAGAATATAAATATATTTTAAATAGGCAAGGCGGTTAAGATTAAGCTTTTCATAGCTTTGTGCAATATGATAATAGGCATCAAGGGCAGAACCGGTTTTGGGATATTTGGCCACAACTTTTGTAAATGTATCTATGGCTTTATTAAGGGATTCTTTTGAGCCTCTTTCAAATGACATTTTTCCTTCTACAAGGAGTTCCCTGGCTTCTTTTTCAGGTTTTACAAAAGAATCATAATAGGCAATAAGCGCTACCCCAAAAAATATAAAAAGTATTCCAACAATTATCCAGTGTTTCATTTAATAGCACTCCTCTTATGTTCTATGTTAAGTATATACTGTTAAAGCTTTATTGTCATTTAAAAAAGATTAAAACCTATTTTAATTGTAACAGGGCAAATTCGTACCAGAATCTGGATTCTACAGGAAAAGCCTCTGCTACATCTTTACTGCTTAATATAAGAATTGCTTTTTCATATTCTCCTGTCTCTATATATGTCTTTCCCAGGAATAGCTTTGCAAGTGTTCTTTGATAATTATTATCGGTGTTTTTTATGAATCTGTTCAACTCTTTTGATGCAATTTCATAACGATCTTTATAGAAATAAAGTCTTAGTATTTTATTCAGCGTGTTGTTTATTTTAGCCGGATGTTCTTTATTTTTGTTAATTGCAGATTGTTTTCCAATATCAGATTCCATGCTGTACTGATTGCTTCTTTCAATTCTTTTTGCATTAATAATCCCAGGTTCAATTTCAGGTTTGTCATAAGGTGACACAGGGAATGCTGTTACATTTACATTTTTAAGAATATCTATTTCCCTTTTAAGTAGCTTGTCTTTTGAAATAACTACATAATAATAATTTTTTCCCTGTTCCAGATCTTTGTCGATTAATATTCCTTCAAGTGTTGAATTAAATATCCCAACCAGTCTTGATTTGAGTATATCGCTAATACTGTTAAGCGGAGATTCGCTTCTTCCTACTACAAAATCACCTGGAAA
>JBBAGC010000015.1:0-13875 GCA_041655115.1 Spirochaetota bacterium
ATTTTAGAAAAGATATAACCAGCAAATTACCTGTAATGCAGGATGATATTTAAGGGCTTTTCATGAATAAAGAAAAAAAAGGTTTTGCCTTAATAGAAGTTCTAATTGCTGTAACCATTCTCTCTGTTGTTCTTTTGAGTGTTTATTCCGGTATTTCATCAGGAATAAATATTATTAACAATAGCAAAAATACCACTGAAGCTGTTGTAATTGCAAAATCCCTGATGAATGAGTTCAGAATTAATAAAATGCGTGGACCGGATTTGCACGATGTTGATATTGAAAATAAACCAGGATTCAGGTATGACAGAATTAGTAAGCGTTATGAAAATCCCCTTTTAGGTCCTCTCCTTGCCCAGCAAACAGATATAATTGTTAAGTGGGATTACAAGGGCAGGGAAAACGAATTTGTCCTTTCAATGGTATATCAGTTAAAATAATGAAAAATTTCAGGTTTAATAATAGTGGCTTTACACTTGTGGAAATGCTTGTAGCAGTTTCTGTTTCCTCTATAATTCTTCTTATGATTTATACTGCCTATAGCTCTATTTTAAAAACTGTAAACTATGGTACAGCGGTTTCTTCTTATTATGAAAAATTAAATCTGGTTTTAAAAAAAATAGATCGAGATCTTTCCAATATATACTGGCGGGAAGATGGTAAAGCTGTTTTTTTATGTACTGAAAAGGATAAATCTTCTCTTTTGACTTTTGTTACTTATGATTACAAGAATAACCGGATAATAAATAATATTAAACAGGGCTATCCTTTGTATGACATTTACAGAGTATCATATTATCTTAAACCTGATGATTCAGGAAAATATTTCAGCCTTATAAGAAACAGAGAAAGGGGTTTTGAGGCAGATTTTGAAGAAACCGGATTTGAAGAAACACTACTTGATAATGTAATAGAATACAAAGTTTCCCTTCCCTTACGCAATGATTGGGTTGATAAATGGGACACAAGAGAAAACAGACTGCTTCCCAAAGGGATTAAGCTATTTATTACACTGGAAAATATTTCAGGGATTCAGGAGAAATATGAAATTTTAACTGTTCCGGATATTGTAAATGATTAAAATTATTTCTGCTTTTATAGATAATTATAACAGGCGAAAAACTATTCTTAACACAAAAGGTGTAAGGGGAATTTTTGAGTTTAACAGGGGTTACATACTTCTGATAGTTCTTGTTATTTCTGCTTTTCTTGTATCTGTAACATCTGATTTTTTTCTTCGTTCACACACTTATATAGGATACCTTAAAAGGTTTAAGTCTGATGCTGTTGCTGATTATATTGCCTATTCCGGTCTTGAGCTTGCAAAGGCTGTGCTTGATGTGGACAGGCTTGGCCTTGGGGGTTCCTTTATGCAGGGATTGAACAATGATAAAAATATTGATACATACAATGATATATGGGCTCTTGATTTTCCGGAAATCCCCATAATGAATGGTTTTGTAAAATTTGAATTTGAGGATGAAAATTCAAAAATAAATTTAGGCGTTCTTGCTAATGATAGAGTTGAAAAAACTCCTTTTTATAATATGCTCCAGCGTTTTTTTCTTGATATGGGATTTTCTATTGATCTTGCTGATACCCTGATAGACTGGGTTGACCCTGATGATTTCCGTTCTCCCTATGGAGCAGAATCTTCCGGGTATTATCTTACCCTTACTCCCCCCTATTATGCAAAAAATGAAGCCATGGACAGCATAGATGAACTTCACCTTGTAAAAGGATTTTCTCCTGAAATTATTTATGGCACTGGGGGAGGAAATTACGGAATTGAGAAAAATATTGTTGAAGATAATAAAGGAACAATTAAAATACCATTAAATAAACTAATCGATATTTCCGGAGGGAAAGAAGATTTTGATTCAGATTCTTTATTTCAGGAATCTGTTGAAAAAAAATTTGGCAGGGAAAAAAACAGAAGGCTTGATAAGTATTTGCGTGTACATGGAAACAGGGATGATTTTACCTCTGAAATTAATAGGATAAACATAAATACAGCTCCTTTTAGAATACTTATGGCACTCACCTCTTCAATAACAGAGGATAATGTGGAAGAAATAATACGCAGGCGGCAGTTACAGCCTTTTAAAGCAGTGAGCGAAATAAACTCTTTTTTAGAGGGAGATCATAATCTGGGAAATTTGCTAACAGTAAGATCTCAGGTTTTCAAAATAACTGTTACTGCTACAGTTGAAAGCGGTTTTTCCAGGCATATAGTCTATTATGACAGGGTAAGGAAAAAAATATTAGCATACACTAAAGAGCAGTAAGTTTATGGAGGGCTTCTTTGTTTGATAATATTGCATCAATAGATATTGGGTCATCATCTATCAAAATAATGAAGATAAAAAGAGGATTTAAAAAGTTTGATATAACCTCTTTAATTCATGAAAAAATAGATCTTGATCTTGCTGAAAAGGATTACAATGCTGCTGTGATAGAATCATTTAACAGGATTTTAGAAAGCCATGATTTGTCAGATTGTCGCATTATTACCACTGCTCCTTCAGAACAGCTGACTATTCGTAACATGACCTTCCCTTTCCCGGAGTTACCAAAAATAGCAGCAGCAGTTCCTTATGAAGCAGAGGAAACTCTCCCCTTCTCCATAAGTTCAGCATCCTATGACTTCCAGTTATTACCTGAAAATCCTGATAATTCCAGAAGCGTTATTTTTGCAGCTATTAAGAAAACTTTTCTTTCAGGAAATGTTGAATTTTACAACAGCCAGGGTCTTTTCCCTGTATTTTCAGGGCTTGAATCTAATGGGCTTTTTCGTTGTTATGAATATTTTAATACAGTTGATGCTGAAAGCCTTATTTTGCTGGATTTAGGCTATAGCAAAAGTGTTATAAATATAGTAAGGAATAACATTGTTTCAATTACGCGAATAATTCCTCTTGGATTGGGGAGTTTAATCCGCTGGCTTGCAAATGAGCTTTCTGTTTCACTTAATGAAGCAATGAGTATTTTTGAATCCCTTGAAATCGATATTAGCAAAAAAGATGGTGATTTTAAAAACAATAATTATAAAGATTTTGGTCTTAGCAAAGCAAAATATAAATTATTATATGATGATACAAAAAATCTTTTTCTTGAAATATGCAAAGAAATTATAATTACTATTAATTCTGAAAATTCTCAAAAAGAAGAATCCATGTTCAGCAGAATAATAATGTCAGGTGGTGCTTCAAATGTGAAAGGGCTTTCAGGACTGGTTAGTGATGTGATTAATATTCCTGCAGTTTTCATGCCTTTTTTTAATGACTATCCGGATCAGGATATAAAAAGCAGATTTTCTGTTTGTTTTGGCAACCTGCTTGTTTTTATGAACCACAAGGACAGTTCTATTAACCTTTTAAAGGGAGATCTTCTTCCAGAAGGTTTTGAAAAAGGGCTAAAAAAATACAGGCTTCCTTTATTTTTTGTTTCTGCTGCTTTAATTATACTTATTCTTAATTTTATTATTACTTTTTTTCTTGTAAGCAAAAACAGCAATTACTATGAGGATATTTTAAAAGAAAGATATAAAAAAACTTTTAACACACAAAATGCACCAGATGATCCCCTTGCTGAAGCTTTAAAAAAATTTAATTCTATAAAAAAAGAACTTTCTGTTATAAAGGCAGTTACTGGTGAAAGGGATTCCTTTATGAGTCTTATTTCTGTTGTGGTTAAAAATTTTCCTGATTCAACCGGTTTTGATTTAAAAAAGATTACCTATGATGAAAACAGCATAGTTCTTGATGGCGAAATCAGAAACAGTGCAGAGCTTGAAGCTTTTAAAAATAATCTCCGTAAGTCTGAAATATTTGAATCAGTCAGCTCTGACATAAGGGATTCAAATACTGCCAGGAGCCTTTTTACAATGACAATTAAACGAAAGATATTATAAGGGATAGATTATGTTTAAATTATCCAAAAGAGAAAAACGGCTATTGCAAATTCTTGCTGTGCTTATTGGTATTATGTTTCTTTATTATTTTCTTATTGTGCCTGTAAAAAATTTTAAAACAAGAAGTGATAATTTTAATAAAAGCAATCTTGATAAGCTTGTCAGATTTGATGAAACTGTTTTCCAATACAGGGATGCAGTAAATGAAAAGCAGCGTCTTGAAAATGCTATTATTTCAGGAACCGGAATATCTACTCTGGTTGATGAAATTGGCCTTTCCTTGAATATTTCAGGAAACAAGGTTTACCTTCGTGAAAGACCCGGGCGAATACAGGAAGGAATCCAGATTATAACTACAGAGTTGAAATTCGAAGGTCTTAATATTCAGTCTTTGCTTGAATTTATAAGCAGGCTTGAAAACTCCAACACTATGCTTAAAATCAAAAATATGACAATTACAGCAGGCCTGAAAGATACAAATAAATATGATGCTATAATTACTGTTGTAAGCTTTTACAGGAGATAGATAAAATGCAATTAAAAGATTTGCCTGCTAAATTAAGGGAATTGTTATCTCAATTTATGCAGGCTGTAAAGGGGCTAAAAGAGCTTCCGCATTTTTGGAAATATATATTTTTGGCTTTTTTTTCTACACTTTTATTTATAGTGATTACCTTTCCTTATGATAGTTTAATAACCAGGCAGCTGCACCAGTATGAAGGCAAGGCCTTTAGAACTGCTTCAATTAAAGATATTAAATTTTCATTTTTTGGTAATACTGTTCTTGATGATGTTTATTTTGTTTTAAATAATAATGATGAAATAGAATTAAAAAATTTAATTATAGCCATAAATAAAAATCCCTGGAAATTATTTTATAAAAAGAATATTGTAACTGATTTTCAAATAAGAGGGTTCAAATACCTTTCATCCAAATTTGATGCAGCAGTGAATTTTAATGGTAATGCTGATTTAATTATCAGCAATAAAGGAGCTCTTCCTGTTGAAGGCTGGATTAAGCTTTTAATAAGCAATGCTGTTTTAAAACTCAATGAAGTAACCTTTCAGGGTCCTCTTGGACCAATGACTTTAAAAATAGGTACAATTCAAATTAGTGCTGTTAACTGTGATCTTGATATGGCTTCTGGTGTTATTAATATTTCCAGATTTGAAGTAACAGGAGATGATCTTTCCGGTTCTGTTTCAGGGAATATTAAACCGGAAAACTTTCTTCCGGGTTCTTCATTAAATCTTACAGTAAATGTAAACCCTGATTCAGCTGTTTTATCTGAGTATAAAAATATTGTCCAATCCCTTGTAAAGAACAATACCCTTACCTTTTATGTAAAAGGAACATTTGCAAAACCAAATATAGGCTTAACACCAGGTGATTAAACTATGAAAATTGAAATGGCACGTCATTCCGGTTTCTGCATGGGTGTCAGAAACGCTGTGCTTAAAATTGTGGATGAGCTCAACTCTTCAGATGAGAACATATTTGTTTATGGACCACTGATTCATAACCCTCAGTCAGTTGAAGTTTTGAAAAAACGGGGGCTTATTACAATTAATTCCCTAAATGAAATTAAGGATAAACAGATAGCTATCAGAACTCACGGTATACCTGTTTCAGAAAGCAGAGAAATACGCAAAAAAGCTACACGCACAATTAATCTGACCTGCTCACGCGTAGCAAGGGTGCAGGCAATCATAAAAAAGTATTCACGCGATGGCTATTTTACAATTATTGTTGGGGATAAGGATCACGCAGAGGTTATAGGATTAAAAAGCTATGCAGGAGCCGGTGTATTTGTTGTATCACACAAGGATGATATAGATCTGATACCTTTATCAGAAAAATATATTGTTGTTTCTCAAACAACACATGAACGCGCGCAGTTTGAGGACATTGTTAATGCTATAAAAAAGTCTTTTTCAAATGTAAATGTAATTGATACAATCTGTGATTCCACAAGGCTCCGTCAGGACGATGTTATTGAAGCTATAAAAAAAGGGATTGATACACTTGTTGTTGTTGGTGGTAAAAATTCAGCCAATACTTCCCGCCTTGCCAAAATTGGAATTGATAATGGGATTAAAACATTCCATATAGAGACTGATGATGAATTAAAAACAGATGATTTTAAAAACTCAAATTATGTTCTTGTAACAGCAGGTGCATCTACGCCGGGCTGGATAATAAACAATGTTCTGGAGAAATTATACACAATAAAATATTCCAAAAGTAATGTTTTTACTAAAGTATTAAAAATGTATTTTGAGTTCCTTGTAAGAAGCAATATCATTTCTTCAATTGCAGCTTTTATAATGGTTCTTATTGCACAAAAATTTGCAGGTTTACAGGTGGAATATAAATCAGGGATTATTGCTTCCTTATATATTTTTATAATGTATTCAGTTAATAATTATTTTGACAGGCATTTTCTTATTAAAAGCAACTCCTATAAATATGGTGTTTATAAAAAATTTGGGCTATTACTTCTTTCTTTGTCAATCCCTGCTTTTTTTATTTCTTTATATCTTGCCTGTACATTATCGCCTTTGTTAATGTACACTATTCTTTTCCCTTATTTTTTTGGTCTTATATATTCTGCACCATTTTCTAAAAGTATAATAAAAAAAATTAATTGGAAAGTTTTTAAAAAAATATATAGTTCAAAGGTAATTACCTCATTTGGATGGCTTGTAGGTGTAATTTACGTCCCCTATTTTATGCAGGATGTTGCTGTTTTAAAATATGCAGCATTAGCCTTGTTTTTTTGTCTCTTTATATTTTTAAGGAATACAATTATTGATCTTGTAGCTTTTCAGGGTGATTTAATTCTTGGAAGGGATACTCTGGCAACCTGGCTTGGAATTAAAAAGACATCTGTTTTTGTTACAGCAGCTACTGTTTTTACAGCAGTATTTTTTACCATGGTTGTAGTTTATTTTGGGCAAATTGGTTTTCTTGCCTTGCTATTAGCTATAGGGTATTATCTTCTTATCTTTTATAAAATTATTAAAACCGATTATTTTATATCACTGAAATATGAGTTTATAATAGAGGCTAATTACCTGATTCTTTTAATACTTTATTTTATTCTTTGATAGTGTGCTGTTTTAATTCAGGTTAAATCTTAATCAGTTTAATTAGCGGCCCTGTTTCTACTAACAATTCCTTATCTGCTTTGTAAATGTCTCCATCCATAGTATAGTCAAACTCCCCAGGATAAGTGAGCTTGATTGTTTTACACAAAGCATTATAATAGCCTTTGTCATTTATCATATTACCAGTGCGAAGGCGGTTAATATTTTTTAAAAGCTTGCCTGGACCCATTGCTGTAATGATTATCTGGAAACGATCTTTTTCTTTAGATGCCATGGAAAGAGGGGAAAAGCCCATGCCAATATGTTCTACAGTACCTGCTAAAATTCCATTTACAGGATTAATTTCTATTGTGTTTTTATCAATCCGGATTTCTCCATGCATCCAGTTGAATATTTTACCATCATCTGCATTTTTTAAACCTTCATAAAAAGCAGATAGTGCAACCTGTATATTTCGTATAAAACCCTTTTCTTTTCCACTATAAACTTCATTAAGAAAATTTGTTACCAGCCCTGTGCCAAAGAGGAAGCAGTATTTATCATTTATTTTCATTGTGTTCCTTTGGTGGATTTCAATTTCTTTTTTATTGTTTATTGACCATAACAATCTTTTAATAAGATCCGGTCCTTTCCCCTGGAGTTTAATAGTACGTGCCACATTGTTCATTGT
Source organism: Spirochaetota bacterium (assembly GCA_041655115.1). Lineage (GTDB taxonomy): Bacteria > Spirochaetota > UBA4802 > UBA4802 > UBA5550 > JBBAGC01. The sequence goes on from JBBAGC010000015.1 coordinate 7,695, forward strand.
GCCTTCACGAAGTATGAGAACAGGCGGGGTATGCTCTTCTCCATATGTATGTATAATCTCTGTAACAGCCAGGTGCAGAGTGCCATCACCACCTGCAATGCCTATATAGTCGCAGCTGTTATTTTTAAATTCTTTTATAATATTTTGAATATCATCTATGTTTTCAGTGAGTTTAATCAAAAGGTTGTCAGACTGAATATTGGTATAATTTTTTAATGATGATTTTTTTGTACGAAATTTTTTAGCATTAGGATTTATCAGTATTCCAATTTTTTTCATTCCTGAATCTCCAGAGTGGTTAAAGATTTTTTTAAAAGTATAGCTTTTTTAACAATTTAAAATAAGTCAAATTTAATGTTGCAATATTAATGTTTAATTATTTTATGTTTGAAAGTAATTAAATTGAAAATATTAGTACTGGTAAATATGTACAATAAAATTTTATCTAAATATATAAATAATGAGTTAAGAACCGATTTTTTATCTTTTGATCTTCAGCATGTTAAACAGCTTCTTGAAAAGCTGAATAATCCTCATCTATCTTTTAAATCTGTGCATATTGCCGGAACCAATGGGAAAGGAACTACCTCATCTTTTATAGCATCAACGCTTTATTCATCCGGGTATAAAACCGGGCTTTACACCTCCCCTCACCTGCTTAAATTAAATGAACGAATAAAAATAAATAACAAGGAAATACCTGATGATGCAATATATAAATATGCTTTAAAAATTGATAATATTATTATAAAAAATCCAGAGCTTAAACCCACGTATTTTGATATTCTCACAGCAATAGCTTTTTTATATTTTGCTGATGAAAAGATTGATGTTGCTGTGGTTGAAACAGGATTGGGCGGCAAGCTTGATTCAACCAATATTCTTATGCCCCTTGTGTCTGTTATTACAGAAATATCAATTGATCACGCTTCTGTGCTTGGTAATACTATTGAGCTTATTGCTGAAGAAAAGGCAGGAATTATTAAAAAAAATATTCCTGTAATCAGCTCCTGCACTTCAAAGCAGGCAGTTGATATTATATCAAAGACAGCCCTAAGTTGCGGTTCCATTCATTATGCGCTTTCAAAAGATTTTAATTATTCAAATATAAAGGCTAATAATTCAGGTTATACCTTTAATTACCTGCCCCCAAAACCCTGGGCTCCAATAAATGATTTATATATTTCTGTCAGACCCAAACATCATGTGCAAAATGCCTCAGCAGCTGCTACTGCGCTTTTGCTTCTTAAAAATAATGGTTTTCCCAAAATAACAGTCAATTCAATTGTTTCTGCATTTGCAGGAGTTACTTTAAAAGGAAGATTTCAGATTTTACAAAACAATCCTTTTATACTTTTTGATGCAGCGCATAATTATGATGCCTTGAATAATCTTTTAGCAGCTGTTAAAAAATATTATCAAAACAAAAAACTTCATATTATTCTTTCTATTATGGCAGATAAAATAACCCCTAAAATAAAAGAATTGCTTTATCAGCATAAAGATTCAATACTCTACTTTAAATTTATAGATGAAAGAATATATATTCCAGAACAAGATGAGTTTAGCATAATTACCTCAGACATAAACAGAGTAAAAGAATTCGTTTTTTCTGAGGCTGATGAAAACCCGGTAAATTTATTTACAGGAACTTTCAGGCTTTATAAATATGTTCTTGATATGATTGGTGATAAAGAAAATGGAGCCAGGAATGGTAAAAGATGAAATGAGTATTTTGAAACAGGCTATAGAAATACGGGATCTTTTTAATAATAACGACATTACTATTGCAGAGGCTTCGCTGAATTTAAGGGAACTAATAAAGGAAAGAGATTTTTTACTGTCAAATGAAAAGATACCTGTTGAAAAGTATACTCATCTTAAAAGCATGCTTGTTACATATAATAATGCAAATTTTGCTGATGCAACCCTCCTGATAAATGTTTCTGAAACTGATTATGAAATAATCAGCTTTGCTGGCAATGATGATCTTCTCAACAATGTGTATGCTTTAATGGATCAGGACAGATTTTTCTACAAGACTTTTGATAAATTAAATACAGGTGGCAAAGCTTATCGGTTGTTGCATGAATCAATGACTACTGATGAAGGAATCTATTCTGTTTTAACCTTGTCTGAGTCCCCTTTTATGAGAGGAAGCAGTTTTCATATCCTTTGCGATATTATAATGGATTTAATAAAAATAAACAGCTATTCATCACAGCCAGTACATTATGACTTTTTTGAAGAACTTTCTGTAGAAATAAACAGCTATCTTACTAAAAACATAATTCCCGGGCAAGTGAAGTCCTTTATTTTTAGTTTTAAAAATATTACTTATTTTTTTGAAAACATGGGGTTTTCTCTTATCTTTGAGCTGTCATCAGATATAGAAAAGAAACTTGTTTCTTTGTTCAGTGCTAATACAGGTGTATTCAGAATTTCTCTGTCAATGTTTCTGGTAATTAATAAAGGTGAGATTCAGGAAAATGAAATGTTTGAAAAATATTGCCAGGGGAAAGTTGATTTCAGCATCAGGGGAATTATACTTCCCTATACATGTACTTATATTGATTGCGAAAGAGAAACAGGTTCCTATACTATTTTACAAAAAATATTAACTACAAAAGAATTTAAAAATTATTAAATTCCAGCTAACATTCAGGATTCAATTTCAAGCCCCTGCTGTTCTTTTTTTCTATTTATTATATTGGCATAGTCTTTGATCTTTTCAGTTTCAACTCCAGTATAATTGTCACCATTTTTATTTATAATTTTATTTTTCAGCAAAAATCTGGTTCCCTCTGATGCAATCTGCCTGCTGCTTTTGTTAATAGGCAGATAATTTTTTTCAAGATAACTATCTATATGTCTTTTAAGTTTTCCCTGATTAACTGAAAAATTTTTTTCAGAAAGAATGGCGCATATTACATGGTGAGGAAGAATTATTTCATCTCTTGCCCAGATATTTTGTATAAGTTCCGGAATGGATGTAAAGGCCTGGGATTGCCGTGTAAAATCAGAAAGAAAAAGAGGCATTGAAAAATGCAGATGCATCTGTTCTGTAAAGATTTCATTAGTTTCTGATTCTGTTATCCTGTTTCTGTAAAGTATTTCAGATGGTACAAGAACTATTTCTGTTGCTTCCTGATACATCACTTCATTAAGCAGTTGAAAAAAGTTTTCACTTAAGTCGCTTATTTGCGAATTTTTTTCTGGTTCCAGTTCAGGAAAGTATAATACAGGTACGCCATTGCGAATTAAAATTGAAAGATATTGAATAATGCACTGTTTATAAACAATATTTTCAAGTTTGCTTCTGTTTATTATAAATCCACCGCTATTGCGGATAAAAAATTTTTCAAGTTTTCCATTTACAGCATCGCTTGAAATAAAATATCTGGGCACAGGAAGACTGTGTTTTTTAATGGCGAAAATATAGTGAATGCTGTCTAATATATTTTTATACCTTGCAACATATATAATATTGGCATTGTTTTTTATTCTATGAATACTCTCTATGTCTCCTGTGACTGAAATGGAGTTTTTATTGCCCTTTAATTTTTTCCAGAAATATTTTAAGGAAAGGAGTTTAAAGAATATATTTTTAAAATAAATATTGTGGTGATCAATAATTTCATTGAGATATATAGTAATTATTTTTTTAAGTGATTTTTCGTAATTAGTTGTTTTTAATTCTTTTATCAGCTTAAATTCATCTTTATAAAATTCATGATTTATAGTACTGTCAATTTCAGTAAAACTTTTAAGATTATTAATTACATAATCTATTTCAAGATTATGGTCAGAGCTGTCAGGATCAATCCTTTCAATGATTTTATTTATAATGAGCTTTTTAAATGCTTTTCCTCTAACGCCTTCCAGCCCCTTTTGTTTTTCTTTAACATGAAGTTTGGTGTCCTGGTATATTTCATTATATTTTTTAGGATTTTTAATTGTTTCAATTAAAAGAGAGGGATCTTTTTTATTTAAAAGTACCTCATAGAGAGATCTGTACACTGGTATTGATACAGAATGAAGATCTGCCAGCTCCATCAAGGGTTCAATAGCATAGGCACCTTCAGCAAGATAGCTTAAATTGCGGCTCATTTTTTCAAGAACATGTTCTGGCCTGAATCTAAGATAAATCCTGTCATAAAAAGAAAGGCTTGAACCTGTATCAATGATCTGCTTGGCAATCTCTTTCCCAAAACGCCTGTTCCTGCTATGAGTGCTAAGCGCTGTTGCAACAAGATCTCCTGTACCGGAAATATCCACAATTGTTGATGTATGAGCACCAATTGCTTTGCCTAGGGCAATCATTTCTTTTAAGGATTCTGAAATAAGGGCACCTGCCAGATTATCACCGCAATTTGGTAATACACTTATAATTCCTGCTGCTATTGCTGCGGGATTTTTTAGTGTTCCTCCAAGGTCCAGACCTAATACATCATCAGTTTCCCTGCACTGAAGAAAATCGCAATTCAAAAGATCAGAGAAAAATTTTCGATCTATTGATTTTTTTCCTGCCACAGTCATACAGGTATGAAATCTTTTGACCACCTCTTCTGCGTGGCTTGGCCCGTAAATACCCACAACTTTATTTTTATATTCAGGGGCATAATGCTCAATAGCCTGGGATATGGTCATTACTTCTCCTTCAACTCTGACAAAGCCTTTTGTCAGATATGAAAGTGGAACCTGTGCATTTAAAATTTTGTTTGTTTTTACCATTATATCAGGAATTGCCTTTGAGGGTGTGGCAATGAGCACACCCTGTGTATCAGCCAATGCATCCTTGAGGCTTGTAGTAGCAACAATGTTTGAAGGAAGCTTTATGCCAGGTAAAAAATCAGCATTTATATTCTGTTTATTTATTGAATGTGCAGTCGATTTTTCATAAGACCACATTTTCACAGTAAGACCAGGGTTGTTTTCTGCAATCACCAGCGCAACTGCTGTACCCCATGAGCCAGCACCCACCATTGTAATATATTTAATTTTAAATTTTTCCGCCATTATATTTGTTTAAGTTTATCTCTTATAAAATAAAGTTTCAGCAAAAGTCTTAATTTTTTATAAAAATTTGTCCGGGTATGTATTACATGTAATCAAGGTAATCCTTTAGCTTTCTTGCTCTGGTGGGATGCCTTAACCTTCTAAGTGCCTTGGCCTCAATCTGCCTTATTCTTTCCCTTGTAACTTTGAAAACATAACCTACTTCTTCAAGGGTATGAGAATAACCGTCATCCAGCCCAAAACGCATTCTTATTACTTTTTGTTCCCTTGCAGGAAGAGTGTTTAAAACCGTGTTTATCTGCTCATTAAGAAGCCTTTGTGCTGCTGTATTGGCTGGTGAATCCACTTCCTTGTCCTCAATGAAATCACCAAGCAGGGAATCCTCTTCCTCACCAACAGGTGTTTCAAGTGAAATGGGCTCTCTTGCAACATTTTTTACAGCCTTAACCTTTGCCACTGGCCAGCCAAGCCTGTCTGCAAGCTCTTCTGGATTTGGCTCCCTTCCGAACTCCTGCTGAAACAGCCTTGTTTCACGCATAACCTTGTTTATCTGTTCAATCATATGAACCGGAACACGGATTGTCCTTGCCTGGTCAGAAATAGCCCTTGTAATTGCCTGGCGAATCCACCAGGTTGCATAGGTTGAAAATTTATAACCCTTTCTGTATTCAAACTTGTCAACAGCCTTTATAAGGCCAATGTTTCCTTCCTGTATAAGATCAAAAAAATGCATTCCCCTGTTTGCGTATTTTTTAGCTATTGAAACAACAAGACGAAGGTTAGCATTGATCAGCTCTTTTTTGGCTCTCTGGATTTTGCGCTGCCCCTGGCCTGTTTGCTGGCCCCATCTCATAATTTCATCAGCTTCTGCACCAGCTTCCTGTTCAATTCTTCTTATTTTTCTTTCATTGTTGCGGACATCTTTTACAATATCAAGAAGCTCTTCCTTGTTACTAATATTCAGCTCATCTATTATTTGTTCAATGTCCTCATCTTTTTCAACTTTACGAGCATAGTGTTTAAGTTCTTTTATATCTTTATTGTATCTTTCTTCAATTTCTGAGAAAAACTTGTTGGTTTCATCAATTCTTTTAACCATTGACTGTATTTTGTTTGAAATTTTTGAAATTTCATCTTCACTGATTTCAAGCTCCTCAACAGC
>JBBAGC010000016.1:0-13754 GCA_041655115.1 Spirochaetota bacterium
TTGTTATTCTCCTTTTGCTAAAACCGCTTTTTTATATATTACACCCATTTTTTCTTTTTATTATTTTACTTATATGGTTTCAAAGCAACTATTTGTATTTTAACAAAATACAACCCCTTATTAATGAATTTTTTAATCGCAGATCATACAAGCTTTCAAAAATTGAAAAAAATTTTTTTGATGATATGTCTTTCCTCAGAGGTCTGGATGATCTGATTAAAGAAGTAATGCTTGTGTTAAAAAAATCCTTAGGTATATCAAGGGTAAACATTTTTTTCAGAAAGGATTATTCAGGCAGTTTTGTTGATCTTAAAAATAATATTCTGGAAATAGACCCTATTCTTGTTGAATTAATAAAGGGGCAGGATCATTATATAGAAAAACATTTTATTGAGTTTAACAGCGATTTGTCCTATCTTAAAAAAAAGTTTATGCATCTTTTTGAATCTCAAAACAGTGAATATATGATGCCATTGAGCTATAACAATCACCTTATTGCTATATTGTTTTTACCCGGTAAAACCAGCGGGAAGCGGTTTAAAGAGAGAGAGTTTATGTTCATCAATAGAATTGGAAGGTTTGCAGCAATTGCTCTTTCCAATTCCATAATGTATCAAAATCTCTTTGATATAAAAGATAATCTGGAAAAAATAGTGGAGGAGCGAACTGCTGTAATTGAAAATCAGAAAGAGGAGCTGAAAAAGGATATTGAACTTGCCAAAACAATACAGGCAGCCCTTTTGCCCCAAAAAATTCCTTCCCTTAAGCAGGTTGATATAGCATACAGGTATATTCCCATGATGGCAGTAGGGGGCGACTTCATTGATGTTCATTACAGAGAGGGGATGAAGGAAACAGGGCTGTTTATTTGTGATGTATCAGGTCATGGGGTTGCATCTGCCCTGATAGCCTCAATGGTGAAAATGTCGCTTAGTTCCTGGGGTAAATATATTCTCAATCCTGGTGGCACATTTAAAGAGATTAAAAGACAGCTTCATGATAAAATAGGATCAAACTTTATTTCTGCCTGTATATGCACCATAAATATTGAAACAGGCAGGATTATTTCTGCAAATGCAGGACACCCTCCAATGTTTATCCTAAGAAAAAATGGAGAAGTTGAATCTGTGCAGCCAAAGGGAAAAATTATAATAAGCTTTGCAGATTCAGAATATGAAGAAGCTCAAGGCCAGCTTTATCCGGGCGATAAAGTTATTATGTACACTGATGGGGTTTTTGAATGTAGAAACTCAAAGGGCAGGATGATTGAGCTTGAAGGGCTTATTGATATAATAAAAAGAAACCAGCACCTTGCGCCCCGGCTTTTGTGCGATAAAATTTATGATGAAATTTTTTCTACAATCGGATGTTCAAATAATATTGAAGATGATTTTGCCATCATAATTGCCGAGTACAAGGGTTCTGCCTGATTATTTTTAATTTAAAGTCGTTTTAATCTGCTGATTAAAAACAGATATTTTATTATATAAATTATCTGTTTTTTATTTTTATGCTTGTTTAATTTTTATTTTTCATTATTTTATAAAATAGTTAAATATTTGTCGGTTTTAAATTAAATTTTGAAACAAGCCGGATAAAAATCTGATTTTAAAAGAGGTGTATTATGAAAACATTAATTCTTTTCTATTCAGCATACGGTCATATCTTTAAAATGGCTCAGGCTATTGCAGAGGGCGTTGAAGAGGTTAAAGGTGCCAGGCCTGTATTGATGCGCGTTCCTGAAACACTTTCTCCTGAAATATTAAAGCAGACAGGCATTGAAACTGCTTCAAAAATATATTCCCATATACCGATTGCTACAGTTGAGGATCTGGTGACTGCAGATGCAATTATTTTTGGAACACCAACACGCTTTGGAAACATGACTGCACAGATGAGGGCTTTTCTTGATTCTACAGGTGCTATATGGCAAAAGGGTTCACTTGTTGGCAAGGTGGGGAGTGTATTTACAAGCACAGGAACCCAGCATGGAGGGCAGGAGTCTACAATTCTCAGCTTTCATCTTACTCTGTTGCACCATGGTATGGTGATTGTAGGGCTTCCCTATACCTTTGAGGGACAAACTATAATAAATGAAATTACCGGTGGTTCTCCCTATGGGGCTGGGACAATTGCAGGAGGATCAGGTGAGCGCAGTCCTTCGGAAAATGAGCTTGCAGGAGCCAGGTTCCAGGGAAAGTATGTTGCACAAATTGCCATGAAGCTAAAGGCGTAAAAAGCTTAAGTGGAAAATTAATTGCATTTTGAAATAAATCAGGCTTTTTGAGAGAAGATATCTGCTTTATTTTTAGGCAGATATTGATTAAAAAAAAGCCTGTTTATGCTATAATTTGATGGTTTCTGCCTGAATTATAAGCTATATTGTAAATTATACATTATAGCTTCAGGAATGCGGAGAACTTAAATTGAACCTGATTAATAGGCTTATTCGTTATATTGGTCTGGATGATGGGAGGAAATCCTTCCCGTCAACTTTTAGGCGGGAGCTTAATTATCAGAGCAGTCGCATACTGACTTTTGCATCTTTTGCTACTCTTTCATGGCTTACGTATATACCTATAGACATGGCTCTTCACCCTGACAAGCCGGTTATTATTGTTTTGCGACTGGCTTTCCCTGTTGTGGGGATTCTTCTTTTCTGTACCAGGTTTATTAAATCTTTGAGAGAGAAAAGCCTGTTTTTGCTGATTCTTTACGGTGCCTATCTTGAAGTATCCACTGCTGTTTTAACTGCTTTTACAAAAGGGGACCCTGCCTATATTGGCGGTTACATTTTTATCCTTACTCTTCTTGCAGTTGTTCCCTATCCCAGAAAAGCAGCCTATATTATTCTTTATTCTTCAGTTACTGTTTTTTTTACCATGAGCTGGTTTTTTGGCATGGACTTTACAGGTGCCAGGGCTCGTTATAGTATTAATGATGTAGTAGCTGTTACTGTTGTTATTTCTTTTTTTATTTATATTATTGATGGCACCAGGTATATGAGATGGGTTAAGTCAAGAGAGGTGGAAGCAGGGCAGAGGGTTATTGAGGATCAGAAGAACCAGCTTGAAAAGCAGATTCGTATTGCAGGTGATCTTCAAAAAGCTTTGCTGCCTAAAGAGATCCCCGTTATTCCTGAGGCTTTTATAGCTTACAGCTACAGACCAATGATGGAGGTGGGTGGCGATTTTATTGATATTTTTTATGATAAAAACAGCAAAACCGTCAGCTCTTTTGTATGTGATGTGTCCGGACATGGAGTTGCCGGAGCTTTTGTGTCTTCAATGGTGAAGATGTCCCTTGCAGGATGGGATAATACATTTACTGTTCCATCAGTTACTCTTAAAAATATTCACAGCTCTTTGCAGGGTAAAATTGGAAATCATTTTGTTACTGCCTGTGCATGCTCTGTAAACCTTGAAACCGGCGCTCTCCTTTTTTCAAGCGCCGGACATCCGGCAATGATTATTCTTAGAGATTCAGGTGAGATTGAGCTTGTTAATTCAAAGGGGAGGCTTATTGCTGATTCTATCCCTGCTGACTATGAGGATGTAGCTGCTATTCTGGAGCCTGGTGACAGTATTATTCTCTATACAGATGGAGTTACAGAGTGTCTTGGCAATAACAGTATAATTGTTGGAGATGCTCTTTTCTATAAATTTTTAAAGGAAAACAGCAGTCTTAATCCTTTTGAACTTAGCGATTCTATTGTTGAAGAGCTTGCCAGAATCAGGGGGGACGGCTATTTTGAAGATGATATTACAATTCTAATAATGAAATATATAGGCAGCTCTATTATTGTTTAGGGTTTATCAGAACAGGTTCATCCTGTCATAATAAAAGTTAAAATTTTCTTGAAAATATCCAGGTCAAAATTTACAGTACTTTGAAAAAGGAGGATGTTTTCTTGAAAAAAATTATACTACTTTTATTGTTTCTTTTAATCTTCCTTTCAAATGCAGTTTTTTCAAATGCGCCCGGCATGGACGATACTCCACTTGGTGAAATAGAGTTTATAAGCCCTGCCAGGGGTGAAATATTATTCAGGTCATATAGTGCAAATCCATCTCTTGCCCTTTTTGAAGGGGATTTTATTTATATTAAAAGTGATAAGGGCAGAGTTGATTTTATTGTTAAGGAAATTTCCGGTATAAATATTAAATGTATTATTGAAAAAAATAAAACTTCCAGCATTGCCTTTGCAAAGGAGGGAATGGTAGTTTATGATAACTCTTCCCGAAACAACAGATTAAAATATTATGATGTTAAAATAGTACTTAAAAATCTTATAAATATTTATGAGGATTTTATTGTTGATATAGAATCAAGTGAAAACCCTTCCATTATTGCCAGGGCTGTTTCAAAATTTTCAACAGGCATTGAAGCATTAATTCCCCAGATGGCGCTTATGAATAAAAAGTATCCTGTGTTAAAAAATTTTGATGTGTCCCCGCCTTTGGAGCTGGCATCTGAATCTTTACTGCTTGGAAAAATTGAACCCAGGCTTAAGGACGTATTTTACAAAATCCTTGGCTATATAGAAGATGAGGATGTAAAAAGAGAGATGGACAGGCTGCAAACAGTTCTTGAGCAGATGAAAAAAGCACAGTAATTTATGATGATTATTGAATATTTACATTTATTTTTTGCATTTGTTTCAGATTATGTTGCAATGGAAATTATTGTAATTATATTTATTTTTGTTTTTTCCAGGATTTATGGTATAATCCGGGCTGGCAGATGGAGAAAAATACTTTCATCTGCTCTTGATTATCACAGGTTCCATCTGGAGATGATCATGAATGATCCTTCTGCTGATATTAAAAATAAAGAGCTGGCACAGGCAATGGTGTGGGCAATTACAAGGCAGATGCCCGATGATTTAAAAGACAAAGGTGGAGGTGCAGCTTTGTTTCGATCCCTTTTGGGGCAAAAAACAGCTTTAAATACCTGTGGTACTATTTTTTATGATATTGCAAAAAATTTTAAGTTCATTGATAAAAGAATATTAAAGCTTAATACAACCCTTACATCAACATTTTATCGTGTTTATTTTATTGAATCTTTTGCTTCCGGAGTTGCGCTTTTGTTTATGGATATCTTTATGTTGAAAAGCATTGTTTTAAAGCCTTCTGATGGTTCTGCCAGGCTTTATTATGAGATGCGCAGGGAGTTAAAAAGCAACAGCAAAGGGTGAGTATATTTATACCTTGACAGTTTTTATTAATATGAATATGCTAATTTTAAGTTTGCCAGGTCTTATGTAAATAAAACTTTGAGTTAAGTCCAATTATGATGATTGATTGTTAATGAAAAGCAGAAAATTATTAGTAGTTGAAGACCAGGTTATCATTGCGCTTGATCTGAAAAACACCCTTGAAAATCTGGGCTACACTGTTATTGGAATTGCAGGTTCAGGCGAGGAATGCCTTGAAATGGTTTCAAAGGACAGGCCTGATCTGGTTTTAATGGATATTATGCTCTCCGGAGATATTGACGGGATTACTGCTGCTACAATTTTACGTGCAGCCTATGATGTTCCTGTTATTTATCTTACTGCACATTCAGATGAAACTTTTCTTAAAAAAGCTAATCTTACAGGCCCATACGGCTATATTGTAAAGCCAATTGAAGAAAAAGATCTCTATACTTCTATTGAAATAGCCTTGCACAGGTCAGTCCTTGACAGGGATCTTAAAAAAAGTGAAATTAAATACAGGACGCTTTTTGAACAGTCCCTGGATCCCATATTTATAGTTGATGAAAAAGGGAAAGTGGTAAATGTTAATCAGTCCATGATTGATCTTTTTGATTATTCCCTTGATGAATTTAGTGGCTTAAAGCTTGGGAACCTCTTTGACAATCCTTATAAATACAGCAAATTTTTTGAAGAGGCAGCTTTAAAAGGATCTGTCAGCAATTTTGAAGCCAGGATGAAGTGTAAAGATGGCAGAGAAATTGATGTTCTTATTACTCTTAAAAAATTTGAGTATGAAAAAAATTCAAATGATGGTTACCAGGGAATAATAAGGGATGTTACTGAATATAGAATGTATTTTGAGGAGCTTATAAGGTCAAGGCAGGAACTAAGGGATTTATATGCACACATTGAATCATTGCGGGAAAAGGAAAGAACTGATATAGCAAGAGAAATTCATGATGTTCTTGGCCAGTCTCTTACAGCTTTGCGTATTGATCTTTCCTGGCTTAAAAAGCGAATACCTCCACAGCATGATGAGCTGATTGAAAAAACAGCTGTTATGGATGCTCTTATCAGTGATGTTATTTTTACAGTAAGGCGCCTTTCTTCCATACTTCGCCCTGGGATTCTTGATGATCTGGGTTTAAGCGCAGCAATTGAATGGCAGACAAATGAATTTATGAAGCGCACAGGGATTCGCTGTATAGTTGATTGCAGTGAAATTGAAGGCCTTGTTGAGGCTCAGGCAGTGGCTTTGTTTAGAATATTCCAGGAGTCTCTCACCAATATTGCAAAGCATGCCAATGCAGATAAAGTCTCGATTTTTTTGGGTGCTGCCGGTCCCTATCTTGAAATGCGTATAAGCGATAATGGGAAGGGCATTGATGAGGATTCAATGAAGGTAAAGGGATCATATGGAATTATTGGTATGAAAGAAAGGGTTATGGCTTTAAATGGTGAAATAGATATTAGAGGAAACAGCAAAGGTACAACAATACGAGTTATAATCCCTATTGGGGGAGAATAAAGATGATAAAAATAGTAATAGCAGATGATCACGATATAGTCAGGGCAGGCCTTAAGCAGATTATTTCCGATACAAGGGACATGAAGGTTACTGGAGAATCAGGTTGTGCTGAACAGCTTATTGAACTGATAAAGAAAAATGAATATGATGTGGTGCTTCTGGATCTGAAAATGCCTGGAATGAACGGGCTTGATGCTATTAAGCATATTAAGGCTTTAAAGCCGGATCTTCCTGTTATAGTATTGAGCATGCATGCAGAGGATCAGTATGCTGTAAGAACAATCAGAGCCGGAGCTTCCGGCTATATAACAAAAGAAACAGCCTCTGAAAACCTTGTAGCTGCTATCAAAAAAGCAGTTGCAGGAGGAAGGTATATTTCACCAGCACTTGCAGAGTCCCTTGCTGACAGCATTGCCTGGGGTGGCATAGACACCCCTCTTCATGATAATTTGACAGACAGGGAATTTCAGGTAATGTGCATGATTGCATCAGGGAAAAGCGTATCTGAAATAGCTTCAGAACTTTTTTTAAGTGTAAAAACAATAAGCACTTACAGGCAGCGGCTTTTGACAAAAATGAATATGAAAAACAATTCAGAAATTACCCACTATGTTATAAAAAATAATCTTCTGGAAATATGATGTAATAATATCTCTAAAATATCAGCTGGTAGTAGAGTTTTAATGGCAATATCTGCAAACTTACCGCTGTTTATTTTCCTCTCTTGTAGGACTATGTCCTATGGCTGTGGTCTTTTAGTTTACCTGAAAAATATCAATTTGCCTCGTAAAAATTAGATTTTGTCTGATTGTGTTTTTTTCAAACCTATGGTATATGTTTGTTATAAAATTGCTCACATGGATATAATATGAGAGTTATAGTTGTTGATGATTCTAATATTGTTCGCAGCAGGCTTATACGGATGTTTTCCGCAGAAGGTGATGTTGATGTAATGGGTTTAACAGGTGATGAGGAGATAGATTTTATTGAAAAATTTAATCCTGATCTTGTTGTTCTTGATATAAAGCTCAATAATCGCAGCGGAGTTGATATTTTAAAAAGTATAAAAGCAACAAGTCCAGGAACTATAGTGGCAATGCTTACTAATTATTATGATCAATATTATTTAAACAGATGCAAAGAACTGGGTGCTGATTATTTTTTTGATAAATCCATGGATTTTGAGAAATTGGCAGACCTTATAAATGACTTTAGAAACATACATTAGGAATAAGGGGGGCACTATGAGGCAAAATGATTATATTGAAATAATGGAGCAGGAAGCTCAAATGGATTTTTTCAGAAGAGTAAGAAGCATAGGGTGTAATGATGCTGGTCTTGTATTTGATTTTACAAAGGTCAATTCTTTTGAGCCTGGAATTATAAAGACAATATGTATTGCCCAGAGATTTGCAATGCTGGATAATAAAAAGATAATATTTAAGGGAATACCAGAAGAGACCCGGGATCTTCTGGAAAGTAAAACCAATGTGGCAGTGGCTTTTTAACAGGAATGAGTTTTAATTTTTTTTTCATTTTTTTTGAAGTATTAGTGTTAGCTGTTATTGTATTGTTTATATTATATCTGAGAAAAAGCAATGCTAACTGTAAATCTAAAGAGGAACAAAACTTTAACTCTCCGGAAAAGACTCCTGATGAAATCCAGCCTGTTTTACAGGACATCTGTCATAGAATAAAAAATAACATACAGATAGTAATAAGCCTTATAAGCCTTCAGATTGCAAAAGAAAGCAATGAAGCTGCGAAATCAGCCCTTGTTGACTGCCAAAACAGGGTTAAGGCCATGTCTATTATCCATGAAAAACTTTACACATCAGAAAGCAGCAATTTAATAGAAATGAGCGGATATGTAAAAACTCTGACTTCCTATTTGTCAGGAGCTTACCGTGTTAATAAAGAGAAAATCAAGGTAATAGTTGATATTGATAAAGTCTTTTTTGATCTGAACACAGCAATACCCCTTTCGCAGATGATAAATGAAATTTTATCCAATTCATTTAAACACGCCTTTGTTTTTAAAGAAAGTGGTGAAGTAGTAATAAAATTATCTTCTACTGATCAGAAAAATGGTGTTTATACTTTAAGCATAAGTGACAATGGAGCAGGTTTTATTGATGATGTCACATTTCCTGATAAAGGGAAGCTTGGTTTTTACCTTATTTCTGCCCTTGCCAGACAAATGGGTGGGACTATTAAACAGGAAAATTCTTCCGGAACTTCTTTTGAATTTGTTTTTAAAACAAAATAGGTTTTCTCCGGCTTTTATTATAAAAATGGGATGTGCAAAAAAAATTGTTTCAAGAACGGAGAATTAAAAAAATGAAGCTTTGTTTTTCTAAGAAAAATCATTTAGTTTAATTTTATTTTATTTAAAAAACTATGCCGGCTTAGTTTTTTCATGCCGGCATAGTTTTTTAACCTACAGGATAATTGTTTGTTATCAACTTAATATAAAAAGATACCCATCAAAACAGCTATTACTAATGCTCCAATTGGAATTATTACTGTGACAAAACCCAAGTCTTTATATGCTTCTTTATGTGTTAGTCCCATAACCATCAATACTGTAATTACAGCACCGGAATGTGGCAAGGAATCCAGGCCACCGGAAGCTATAGAAGCTACCCTGTGAAGGGCTTCAGGATTGATGCCGGTTGCAAGGAATGATTGGCCCATTGTTTGCATAAAAATACTTAACCCGCCACTTGACGATCCTGTAATACCTGCAATTATGTTTACTGCAAAAGATTCAGCAATCAGAGGATTGAATTGCAGACCTAATGCGAATTTAACAAAAGCCTGAAATGCCGGAACGTGCTGAACTACAAAACCAAAACCAACAATAGCTGCTGTATTAATGAGAGGCATTAAGCTGTTACCGCAACCTTCATTCAATGTCTTAAGAGGATTTTCAATACGTTTCCAGTTAAGAGCATAAGTCAGAATAACGCCGGCAGTAAGGGCAATATTAACTCCATAAAGGGGGTCAAGCTTCTCTCTCATGGCAACAATGCCTCCAATTACAACTACCAGGGGTAAAAAGGCAAGTACCCAATGAGGCATTTTAGAACCTTCGTCAGCTTCTGTAGTTACAGTATCACGAGGACCTGGTACAAAGTTTTCTCCTTTAGAAACAGCTCTATTTGTCTGGAACTGGATATACAATACACCTGTGATCAGCATAAAGATACTGCAGGCTATACCCATTAAAGGGGCGGCAGTTGCTGTAGTACCCAAAACCTGAGTAGGTATAATATTTTGAATTGCAGGCGTACCAGGCATAGCAGTCATTGTGAATGTTGCACCGCCTAGTGCTACACAGGCAGCAATAAGTCTTTTGGGGTAACCAGCCTCTTTAAAGAGTACCAATGCCAGAGGATAAATAGTGAAAATACATACGAAGAGGTTAACTCCGCCGTATGTAAGTATAGCTGTTGATAGAGTTACTATTAAAATCGCTCTGTGCTTGCCAAACCAGGTCATTAGTCTTAAAGAGATAGATTTAGCACTCCCGCTTGCACCCATAACCTGACCGAATAATGAGCCTAGAACAAAAATCAGGAAAAAAGTACCTGCAAAATACTTAAGCCCATTAACATAATTCACTGATAATGATGTCCAGATATCTGCTTGGTTGGTTAGAATAACAATTAATGCAGATATAAGAGAAGCAGGGATAATTCCCCAGCCTTTATAGGCAATAAAAATAAGAACAGCGATTGCAACAACCACTCCAATAATTCCCAACATATGTTTTCTCCTTTGTTTTTATTGTAAATTACGTTAAAGAATCATAAAAAAGAACCAAGCCCTGTTTAATCTAGCGGATTAGGGTTTTATTCTCATTCGCTGGATTACTAAAATCTTTATACTTAATTATTGAAAAGGGCTAGTTTCCTGATTTTACCTCCTTTTTAATTTCTTCTTTTAATGCCATTTTATTTACTTTCCCTGTTGCAAGCAGTGGAAGTTCAGCTCTGATAATAAACTTTTTAGGAATTTTAAAATTAATTAGCTTAGCTCGACAGATCTTTTCTATCTCTTCTTCTGTAACAGTTTGTCCGGGTTTTAGCATTATGTATGCCCATCCAACTTCCTGATAAATATCATCAGGTACACCCATTACAGCGGAGAACATAACTGCTGGATGTGATTCTATTACTTCCTCAACTTCACGTGGGAATACATTTTCTCCGCCGGTTTTGAACATCTCTGATTTTCTTCCAGTCATGAATAGATTGCCATCCGCATCAGCATAGGCAAGGTCATTGCTGTGATACCATCCGTCTGCATCATATACTTCATCTGTAGCTTCGGGCATATTAAGATATTCTTTAAACAGGAAGGGTCCTTTGAAAACCATCTCACCAACAGTACCGGTTTCTACATCCCTGTTGTTATCATCAACAAGGCGGAATTCCATTGGAGCAGGTACTTTCCCAATTGACTTTGCTATAAAATCAAGACTGTCATCATCAGCTGTGTATGTAATAAGGCCACATGCTTCTGTGCTGCCATATGCATTATTAACAAGACAGCCTGTTTCTCCTTTGATTCTTTTCATCTCACTGATAAGAGGCGCTGGAGGAATTGCCCCGGAAATTACAAAAAAACGTATCGATTCATACCAGTTAAGGTTTTTCCAGTGAGGAGTCTGCATCTGCATGAGATACATAACCGGAACCTGGCCAAGGATAGTTATTTTTTCTTTGGTGATTATTTCAAGAGATTCAACAGGATCAAACTTATCCTGAAAAACAAGGGATGCTCCACTCATAAGGCATGAACAGCTTATTTCAACATCTGAAGCAACATGATTAATTGGGAAATGGACTAGCATTTTGTCTTTTGGAGTCATTTTTAGTTTTTGAATCATAACCGTGCTATTTGACACTATGCTCCTATGAGTCTGTACAACTCCTTTTGGTTTGCCAGTAGAACCGGATGTATACATGAGCAGCGCGTTATCATCGTCATTTATTTCCGCTGCCCTCTGTTCAAGAGCCTTATCAAGATTTAAGCGTGGTACAGATACATATTTGCTGTAATTTTCAGATCCTTGGAATTTTTCACCAATGACCAGAATCTTTTTAATAAACGGAAATTCTTTTTGCAAAGTGATCAGGTTAGCTGAAAGGTCATTGCCTAGATGTTCTCTTAGTGTTATAATCAGTTTAGGTTTACTATCGCCAATTTGATATCTTAGCTCATCTATTGTAAATTTCGGATTAAGACCAAGCCACATTGCGCCAACTTTGCCTGCAGCCATATAAGTTTCGATAAACTCTGTTCGCCCCATGGATATCATAGCAATGCTGTCGCCTTTCTGTATTCCTATCTCAAGAAATGCTTTTGCAGCAAGGTTCATCCTCTCCCTGAATTCTTTCCATGAAACTCTTAAGTCTTCAAAAACAAGTGACTCTTTGTCAGGCTGTTCGGATGCCCATTTTTCAACAAAATGCCACATCTTTGATAGCTTTTCCCAGCTCATACGTTCTCCCCCTTTTTTTAAAATTTTTTTCACTTAAAATCGGGCAGATGCAAAGCATCCTTAGTATAATACTCAATCCGGAACAGTGTTAGAAATATGCACCGATACTTTATCAAGTATTTTGTTGTTATCCTGATTGATAACTTCCAGCTCAACAATACTGTCTTCAATTTCCTTAATGGAGATATTGATCATGTCGCCCGGGTATACTGGAGACACAAAACGACACTTGAATTTTTTAACAGCAGCAGGATTGCCAATTTTTGATCCGACAGCATCAACCACTAATGCGATTGTGCAGAGTCCATGAAGAATATTTCTCTTCAATCCGAATGATTGTGCCAGCTCCGGATCTATGTGGAGTGGGTTGAAATCACCCGATGCTGCGGCATAATAAATCGGACGATATTTATCAATTTCAATCTCTGCTATCTTTTCGTTTATTGCAATGTTGTCTCTATTCATTATGGCTTCCTTATTAAAATTGTGAATACACCTCTAGTCACAATCACGTTATCCTGATTTTTTGTGATCAGTTCCAGATCCAATTGTTCAAAGTTATGTTTATCATCAATATTTAGTATTTTACCGACTGTAACAAGATGATCTCCAGAGTAAATTGGGTGAAAAAATTCAAATTCTTGACTTCCATGAAGCATTTTCGGGTAATCTATCCCAATATCCTTGTCATTAAGGATGTAATCAAAGATATCAGATTGTGCGACTACAGCGAAACATGGAGGCGCCTGCAGTTTTTCAGGGAGTTTGTCTATTTCATATCTGGGTACTGCATATATAGGCGAAG
Source organism: Spirochaetota bacterium (assembly GCA_041655115.1). Lineage (GTDB taxonomy): Bacteria > Spirochaetota > UBA4802 > UBA4802 > UBA5550 > JBBAGC01. Next base: position 13,049 of record JBBAGC010000016.1, read on the forward strand.
GATTTTTTGTAGCTTTTGCGTATTCATGAATTTTTCTAACGTTTACGTCATATCCCATTGGTGGGTATGTTTTGCCAACAACTGATGGATTTAGCACTACCTACTCCTCCCAAAACAAGGTTTATATTCTTGACAATATATAATGTTTTTTAAGATTCATAACTTTCATGTTTCATTATATAATCGCAGGCTCCTGCCTTCATTGCCCTTTTTGCATAAATAGTTTCATCATGCATAGACAGTACGAGTACTGGAATTTTAATATTTCCATCATTCAAATATTTAATCAGCTCAAACCCGTTAACATCTTTCAGTGTGATACCAGCAGTAATCATATCGGGAAATTTAGATTTCATAAATCTGGTTGCGTCATAATAATTATCAGATTTCCCGCAAACCATCATGTCCGCTTCCTCGTTTGAAAGACAATTCCTATAGAATTCAAAATTGTAATTATAGCTGGAAAGTATTTCATATATACTGTCCTATAAATATAATTTTTCCTTGGTCTTTGTAACATTATAATTAGATTTTTTTAGAAGTCAAGGGTTTTAACGCCAGTCACAGGGTAATATGTTAAAAAAAATACTGAAAATTGATGTTTAATTAAAAATTAATTAGTTCCTGGTGAATAATTCACCATTTCTCATGGTCTATCATATAACAATATAAACATTAATTGTTATGCGTTATCAAATATTATTTT
>JBBAGC010000017.1:0-13254 GCA_041655115.1 Spirochaetota bacterium
AAAACAAAGCATTTTCACAGGTATTTTATTTGCCATACTTGCAACAGTTATATGGTCATGGAACTTTATTATTGCCAGAGGTCTTCATGATGCAATACCACCAGTATCATTAGCCTTTTACAGATGGCTGGTTGCTGCTATTGTACTTGCCCCAATTGCTTTAAAAAAAAGCATAAGAGAATATGATGTTATAAAAAAAAATTTTAAGTATATAATCATAACCGCATTTTTAGGAGTTACTGTTTTTAACACACTCATATACCTGGCAGGAAAAACAACCGAAGCTATCAACCTGTCCCTTATAGCAATTTCATCTCCCATATTTATTGTAATATTTTCACTAATAGTGTTTAATGAAAAAATAAGCTTAAAAAAAATCACAGGAATTATACTTACAATTACAGGTATACTGATTCTTCTTACCAAAGGAGAAATTTCAGTTCTTTTAAATATTTCATTTGCTCAAGGGGATTTATGGATGCTCATAGCAGCAATGATATTTGCTGTTTATTCAATCCTGGTAAAAAAACGCCCTCCTGCATTAAGCAGAACTACTTTTCTTTTTTCAACCTTTACAATAGGGCTTTTTTTACTTATACCCTTTTACATACTTGATCTGGTTTCACACCCCTTTCCGTCTTTTAATCTGGAAATTACAGTTGCCATTCTTTATATAGGAATCTTTGCATCTGTTGCTGCCTTTTTTTTATGGAACAGATCAATAGAAATTATTGGCCCATCCAATGCAGGCCTGATATACTACACTCTCCCGCTTTTCAGCACTTTATGGGCAATTATTTTTCTCAATGAAACAGCAAAGGCTTTACATTTTATAAGCATGATCCTGATTCTCTCAGGGATTATTATAGCAGGTGATAGAGATAAAAAGTTGACAAAGAAATTAACTGATTAAAAATGTATCAAAATCCAGGAAAGGGTTATGGAAATGCTGCGAAATCGAAAAAATTATTTTGATGAAATAAAAAAAAGAAAAATCGAAGGTGGCTTTTTTGAGCATATTTTTCGATTAATTTTTTTCGCTATATTACTTACAGTAGAAGGGCTTTTCAAAAAACTGAATGAATTAAGGTTTCGCCTTGGAAATTTCATAGCAGGAAGGGATTTTTCCAAAACATTTACCCGTTATAAAGAGTATAAAACCTCAATTCAGCATTTACTGGAAAAGCCATTTTATAAAAAAGAAGTTCGAATACATCTTGTTGAAATTAAAGATCGCTTCTTTACTGACAGGGATAAAACCCTGATCTTTGGTTTTCGCGAATCAACTCACAATATGGTAATAAAGTCCAAAAGCGCCTTAGGCAGATTCAGAGCCCATACTTTAAGCATGAGAAAAAAATATTTTAAACCAGTACCGGTATTTAATATAACCAAAAATTATTCAGCATCCTTCTTTACTTTTTTTCTCAAAAAAGATATAAAATCCAACATCCCCTTAAAAGACATAAAGCAAAACAAGGAATATTTGAAAAATATTACAACTGGTTATAAAAAATTTATGGATTATGCCTTTAACAAGTTTTATTCAAACGATTTCAAATCCAGGGTTGCTGCTCATCATGCAATTCAAATGAAAACCTTTGATAATAATGTTGAAAAGCTGCTTATATCAATAAAAAAACTTGAAAAGAAACAGTTGAAAAGCGCAATTGAACAATCAATCAGATAATTTTTTTATTAAAAAATATCTGATAATAAAAAATAAAGAAATTATAAATATAACTGCTCCAGCTGCATAATTGTAGCTGCTTAAAAGCCTTGATATACCGGCACTAACAGTTTCCCAGTTATTGCCAATAGTAAACCCTGCATAAATCCATATTAAATTCCATACCATAGCGCTTATTAAAGAAAGAAAAAATACAGGAACAATTTTAAGACCGCAAAATCCGGAAGAAATTGATACAACAGACCTTAATCCAGGCAAAAACCTGTTTAAAAGAATAATAATATACCCGTATTTTATAAACCATTTTTCAACAGCTTCAATTTTTTCTGTGGAGAAAAAACTGAAATTTCTTTTAACAAAAAATTCTTTTTCAAGAAATTTTCCAAAAAAGAATAGTATCATAAACCCTGCTGCACTCCCGGCTATTGTAACAAGATAGACCAGAAAAAAATTAAGCCTTCCTTTCCCAGCAAGAAATGCTCCAAAGGCAGCTATTGTATCACCTGGAGCTGGAGGAAATATATTCTCAAAAACAGAGCTTAGAAATAAAAAAATATATATAAAATGATTCCCTAAAGGAGTAACAAAATCTATAACCTGCGAAAGTAAGTTTTCCATAAAACCTGCCTGATAAATTAATTATTAAGAACTAAATTGCAGGGTGTTGTTTTACAAGCTATTTTTTAATTTGAAATTTATGTTTGTTTGAACTTTATCCAGAGCTAATCTTTTAAGGACTCACCAGGCTCTGACCCCATAGATTAAAGCCCGGGCTACACAGTAAACTTTTAGACTTATGAAGCTAAAAAATCCAATACTTACAGAAAATCCATGTTGATAATTCCCTCTTCTCATTGAGGGGAAGAGGGTTAGGGAGATGGGGTCTAAAAAAAAATGATTCAAAAATTACAAAAATAAGCCACTAACAAGCCTTACCAGAATAACATTTTTCATTTTAATACACATAATTTACTTGAAATAAGCTGCAAGTTTTTAATATTATCTAAAAATTTAATAAAAGAACCTGTAATTGCTTTAAGCCAAGGGAGTTAATAATTTTCCGGTATTTTCACTTCAATTGTATCGGCAATATTATTTCCTCTGCCATTACCAAAAAAATAAAAAAACAGTAATTGTGTAAACCAGGGAGGTTAAGTGTGAATATTGATTTGAAAATACTTGACGAAGAAAACAGAAAAAAAATCACAGCTTTAAATAATGAAAAGGCATACAGGATAATAGAAAAATACATAAACCTGTGCAAGCCTGCCAAAGTAACAGTAATTACAGATTCACCGGAAGACATTCTTTATGTAAGAAAGCTTTCATTAAAAAATGGTGAAGAAACAAACCTTAAAACAGAAGGTCATACCATTCACTTTGATGGCTATAATGATCAGGCCAGAGACAAAAACAATACACGCATACTAATCAATAGTGACATGACTTTAAATGAAGCACAAAATCCTATGAACAGAGATGAGGGTCTTGATGAAGTGCATAAAATTATGGACGGAATCATGAAAGGCAAGGAAATGCTGGTACGGTTTTTCTGCCTGGGTCCATTAAATTCCAGATTTTCCATTTCTGCTCTTCAAATAACAGACTCTGCCTATGTTGCCCATAGCGAGGATCTGCTTTACAGAGCCGGATATGAGCAGTTCAAAAATCTTAAAGGCTCAAGTGGTTTCTTTTACTTTATACACTCAGCAGGTGAACTGGATGAACGAAAGTGCTCTGTTAATATCCAGAACAGAAGAATTTATGCTGACCTTCTTGAAGGGGGCGTTTTCACTGTAAACAACCAGTATGCAGGAAACAGCATAGGTTTAAAAAAACTCGCCCTTCGTCTTGCTATTTATAAAGCAAGCAAGGAAGGCTGGCTCACAGAGCATATGTTTATCATGGGAGTAAAGCCTGAAAATAAAAACCGTGTAACCTACTTTACAGGCGCATTTCCCAGTGCATGCGGTAAAACCTCCACAGCCATGATTCCAGGCCAGCTTATAGTTGGTGATGACATTGCATATATCAAAGAAGGTGCTGATGGAAAAGCATTTGCTGTAAATATTGAACAGGGTATTTTTGGCATAATTGAAGATGTGAACGCTATTGATGACCCCCTAATATACAAAATACTCACAACGCCCAGAGAGCTTATTTTCTCAAATATACTTATAAACAATGATAAGCCTTACTGGCTTGGCATGGGTCAGGAACTCCCTGATGAAGGAGCAAACTTTTCAGGAGACTGGCATAAAGGCAAAAAGGACAGCAAGGGAAACGAAATCCTTCCTGCACATAAAAATGCAAGGTACACAGTCCGTTTAAGTGAACTGGAAAATGTTGACCCTGCGCTCAATGATCCGGAAGGTGTTGCTGTAAGCGGATTTATATATGGAGGTCGCGACTCAGACACATCTGTTCCAGTATACCAAAGCTTTGACTGGGATCACGGTGTTTTTATAGGCGCCACTATTGAATCTGAAACAACAGCTGCAACCCTTGGACAGGCAGGAGTAAGAAAAGCAAGCCCCATGGCTAACATGGATTTTTTAACAATTCCACTTGGCAAATATCTTGATAATCATTTCCAGTTTGGGAAAAAAATTAAAAATCCGCCCCTTGTTTTTGCTACAAACTATTTTCTAAAGGAAGATGGCAATTTCATAAATGACAAGGTTGATAAAAAAGTCTGGATTCTATGGATGGAGGGCAGAACCCATGGAGAATACAGTGCAATTAAAACACCCATAGGATATATTCCTGAATTTGAAGACATCAAAAAACTGTACAAGGAAATTTTCAGCAAAGACATAAGTGAAGATTTTTATAATAAACTTTTTTCAATTCGCGTAACTAAATTTTTAGAGAAACTTGACCGTGTTGAAACAATGTATAAATCTGAAAAAATGGTCCCTGAAAAAATGTTTACCATACTAAATAAAATCAGAGATGACCTTAAAACAGCACAGACTAAACATGGCATGGATATTATTCCACCAGCCAAATTCAAATAACAGCACTTATCAAAAATGCCGGTTGAATGATTTTCAACCGGCATTTTTTTATTAAAAACGAATCCTCTTTTTTCCTGGTTAATAAACAATCCCTTATAAAACTGCTTGTAAATATTTTCATAAAAATAATTATAATCTTTATGAAAAAAATATTATGCTATGGAAACTCCAATACTTGGGGATACAAGCCTGCAACCGGTACAAGGTTTAGCAAAGATATAAGATGGCCTGCTCTTATGGGTAAACTTTTGCAATCGAATTATGAAATCATTGAAGAAGGATATAATGGTCGCACTGCTCTTAACCTTTACCCAGGCTCTGACCCTGCCAATGGCATTGATTCAATAAAAAAAATAATAAAAAAACATGTTCCTGTAAATATTGCTTTAATTTTCCTGGGATTAAACGATCTCTTTGGAGCCCCTGAAGAACCATTATGGGAAATAACCGCTGCTGTTGAAAAAATAGCTGAAACAATAAAAAATGCCCATTCATATTCAAAATTTCCCCTACCTGAAATTATCCTTATAGGATTGCCTAAAATAAACCTGTCTGCTGAGGAAGCTCATTTTTACGAATTAATAATTAACAAAATACGAGCATTTTCTGAAATGCTGAATCAACTCTCTTTAAGAAAAAGTTACCACTTTATTGATATTTCCAGCACAATAAAAACCAGCGCCTTAGATGGAACACATCTTGATGCTGCAGAACATAAAAAGCTTGCACATATCACTGCTAACTATTTAAACAGTTTATTATGAAAATTAAATCCAACAGCGTTTTATTTAACAGCAATTTACAAATTATTTTTACAGTAACTCTCATAGCTGTTATGGGTGTTTCCTCTATCACACCAGCTTTTCCCACAATAGCAAAACAGCTTAACCTTACCTCAAAGGAGGTTAATCTCCTTATTGTAGTATTTACAATTCCAGGAATTTTTCTTTCACCTTTGCTTGGAATAATGGCTGACAGGTTTGGTCGAAAAAAAGTCCTTGTACCATCTATTCTGATTTTTTCAATATGCGGTACTTCATGCGCATTTACCAGTGATTTTAATACCATTCTTATTCTAAGATTTTTCCAGGGCGTAGGCGCAGCATCGCTAAGCTCACTTAATCAGACAATTATTGGGGATATTTTCCCTGGAAAGGAAAGAATAGCTGCAATGGGTTATAACAGCTCTGTTTTAAGCCTTGGTACAATGCTTTATCCCTCTATAGGAGGAGCTATAGCCCTTTTAGGCTGGAACTACCCATTTCTTCTGCCCATGGCCGGATTCCCTGTGGCATTACTTGTTTTGGTTTGTTTAAAAAACCCTGAACCAAAGCAAACTGAAAAAATAGGAAACTACCTTTCATCATCAATTAAACTCATGATAAAAAAAGAGGTATTAGCTCTTTACTTTGGCACTCTTGCCGGATTTGTTCTGCTCTATGGGGTTATGTTAGCTTTTTTCCCCTATTACATGAGCGAAAATTTTCAGGCAACTCCCTTTCATATAGGACTGACAACATCAACTACATCAATAGGGGCAATTATTGGCGCATTTAATATAGGGAAGCTTTCCAGAAAATTTTCCTCAAAGCAGCTCCTTATAGCTTCCTTTGTATTATATATGACTTCGCTTATTCTTTCATCACTTGCATCTAATATGGTTTTATTTATTATTCCAATTTTTATTTATGGTTTAGCCCACGGAATATTTTTACCCAATATACAAACACGTATTTCAATTATAACCCCTGCTGAATATAGGGGAGCATTCATGTCTATCAACTCTACAGTGCTTCGTTTGGGACAAACAGCAGGTCCATTTTTATCAGGTATAATTCTTTTTAATCAGGGGAGCAGAGGTGTTTTTATCTGGGGAATTACATTTGCACTTTTTACAATAATAATTCTTATGATAGCAGTTCCTAAAAAAATAGAGACAGAATCGGGCAGATAATAAACTAAAATCAAACACTAATTTCTTTTAAAAACGAAACTATTTCACTGTCATTTTTACACAATATTAATCTTGCTAAAAGTTTCTCATCATTTACAATTTTTTTAAGCAATTCTCCCCTGTTAGCTGTGTCAATATGTTTAAATGAACTATCGGTTTTAAGAATTTCTCTCCCGCGCCTCAATGCCTGGAGCATATCCTCAATTTCCTTGGGTAACATATCTTCAAGCATACGCCTTAATTTTGCTGCCATTGCAGGTGATGCACCACTTGTTGAAAGGGCAAAAACAAGATCCCCCTTTCTTGCAAATGATGGAACATAAAAACTGCAGTTAGGAGGATCATCCACAGCATTTACAAGTATACCAAGCTCCTTTGCTTCTGCATAAACAGCTTCATTGACTTCTCTAACATCAGTTGCACAAAAAACAAGCACTGCTCCCTGCAAATCACCCTTTATATACTTTCTTTTAACCAGCTCAAACCTGGATGGATTAAGCTCCTTCATTTCTACTATTTCAGGAACAAAATCAGGAGACACAACCCTTATAACAGCACCAGCTTCAAACAGATCGGATATTTTCCTTGCTGCAACATTGCCTCCACCTATTATTAGGGTAAGCCTCTTTTCCAGATTCATCATTACAGGGTAAAGCTTCATTATCTGATAAGCTCCTCAGGCACTGGGAACTCCTCTCCCTTTTCTTTAAGCATTGCTTTTTTATCTGCATCAAGTCCAATCTCTTCATCAGTCATATAACACTGTGGATCAGGTGCCCAAAAATCGTTGTAAGCCCTGTATCCCCTTACACGCATGGAGCCTGTGCATAAATCCTTATAAGCGCAGACAGAGCATCTGCCCTTCATATATTCAGCCTTGTTTTTAAGACCCTTCATGAGCGGATCAGATTCATCCATCCATATATCACCAAAACCTCTTTCTCTTATATTTCCAAATGTATAGTCCTGCCAAAACTGATCAGGATGGACATTGCCATGAAAATCAATATTTCCTATACCAACACCTGTGGAGTTCGCAGCACCACCATTCCACTTAAGCATGTTATAAACCTCATCAGCACCTGAAAGGTTTTTTTCCTTCATTTTAAGATAAAGATAAACCCCGTCAGCATGATTATCAACAGTGAGTATATTTATATCAAGACCCCTGGAAAAATAATCAGCAGTTCTTTCCAAAATAATATCCATTGCATCCCTTGATTCCTTATGGGACAAATCATCCCCATACATTGACGTACCCCTTCCGGAATATACAAGATGATAAAAACATGCCCTGTTAATTTTTTCCTTTTCTATAAAGTCGTAAATTCTATGCAAGTCCATATAGTTTCTTCTTGTAAGGGTAAGACGAAGACCCACACGCTGCTCCACTGCCCTGCAGCTATCAAAACCCTTCATTGTTCTTGTAAAAGCCCCCTGCACACCGCGGAAGGTATCATTTACATCCTCCATTCCATCCAGGCTAATCCCAACATAAACAACACCGGAATCCTTAACCCTTTGTGCAGTTTCCCTGTCAATAAGAGTTCCATTAGTTGAGATTACAGGCCTTATTCCTTTTTTGGCAGCATACTCAAGAAGGGTAAAAAGATCCTTTCTCATAAAAGGCTCGCCACCGGAAAAAAGAAGAGAGGGTATGCCAAAATCTGCAAGCCCGTCAATGAGCCTAAGCCCTTCTTCTGTTGTAAGCTCATTATCATATATCTTATTATCTGAATCTGAATAGCAATGCACACACCTGAGGTTACAGGTTCTGGTAATATTCCATACCACAATCGGACGTCTATCCTTTGCAGATGTAACAACCTTATGTGGCACATTGCCATGGCTGTCAGGCCCGGATGCAGTCCCATATCTAAGACCATCCCCTGTTGAAGTGCCACCACAGTAAAGCTTGCCTACATCAATCATAGTTTTCCCTCTTCCAATTTATAAATTCTTCTGAAAAATACTGTACCCTGGATTTTTTAAATTCCCTTAAAGAATTAAGAACCAGATATTCATTTATACCGCTTTCCTTTGAAAGCCCATTTAAAATCTCCGCAAGTTCATCTTTAGAACGGGCATGTATCATGGCAAAAAGGGGATATTCCCATTTACCAGGATATATTGTTCTTAAATAAAGATGAGTTATTGCCTTATGTTTAATAAAAATTTCAGGATCAAAATCATCATTGATTTTCCATGCAGTCATGGCATTTGAAGTATAGCCAACATTTCTGTGACGAAGCACAGCAGCGTATCTTCTCATTACACCTGCATCAATGAGAGTTTTAAAATTATCTATTAAATCATTAACATTTATATCTATATTATTTTTTTCAATTAATCTGACAAATGGATTCTTTTCAACAGGCAAATCCTGTTGAAGAATAAAAATACTTTTCTTCATATTGTCAGAGATTGTAAAATTCTTCTCATGGGATATTTTTTTTAAAGATGGGATAAGAGGTTCCCTTTTATCAGAGGATTTCCCAATATCCAGCATTACACCTATTTTGAAAAGTTTTTCATTTTTAAATACCAGGTAATCATCTGCCCCTGACTTTGAAAAAATAGCAGAAAGGGATTTTTCAAAAGCCTCTGTGCTCTCCTCTGCAAGGGTAAACCAGATATTGAATTTATGCTCTCTAAGATAATTATGACTTACCCCAGGATGTGAATTAATTACCCTGGCTGCCTGCTCAATATTTTCTTCCTTTACCTTAAAGGCAACCAGACTTAATTTATAGCCTAAGGATTTACCTTCAAAAATTCCGGCAATGTTTCTGATTAATTTTCGTTCCTTAAGATCCCCTATTATTGACAGCACCCTTTCCTCTTCAAGGCCTGCCTTTTCAGCAATATATTTATATGGCTCAAGAACAGGGTTAAATCCCTGCTGAATAAGCTCTAATATTACTGATTCCTCTTTGCTAAATTTCATTATACTACCCCCTTTTAACAGGGGTATAAAGGCAGTAAGGCTCTTCCTCAAGGTAATCGCCTGTTGCGTAATATGCCCTTGCTCTGCATCCTCCACAAACAGCCTTGTATTCACAATCCCCGCATATTCCTTTAAGTGCGTTAAAATCCCTGAGAGACTTAAAAAGCTCTGAGGTTTTCCATATTTCCGGAAACCTTTGCTCCATTACATTACCGGCAGATAAAGGGAGATAACCACAGGGCTGTACATCACCCCTGTGTGAAATAAAGCAAACACCTGTACCAGCAAGACAACCCCTTGTAACAGCAGACATGCCATCAGTTTCAAATGTAAGCTTTCTTCCCTCTGCCTTTGCCCTTTGCCTTATAATCCTGTAATAATGAGGAGCGCAAGTAGCCTTAAATTCAAGAGGTGAAATTTTTGACTTCTCATAAAAATGTCCAAGAACCTCTTCGTATTTTTCAGCAGAGATCATGTCGCTTTCAGCAAGCTCTATGCCGCATCCAACAGGAACAAGCATAAACATATGTAAAGCAGCAGCCCCCTCTTTAATGGAAAGCTCCAGGATATCATCAATCATATCAACATTCTGTTTTGTAACAGATGTATTGATCTGAAACTCCACTCCGGCCTTTACAAGAGAACGCACCCCATTGATTGCACCGTCAAATGCCCCTTTAACGCCCCTGAAACTGTCATGGAACTCTGAACTTTTACCATCAATAGAAATGGCAACCCTTGAAATACCGGAATCCTTTATTTTTTTTGAAATCTCATCATCAATAAGGGTTCCATTGCTTGCAAGTGCAACACGCAAACCCTTACCTGTAGCATAGGCAGCTATGTCAAAAATATCTTTGCGGTAAAGGGGTTCACCGCCAGTAAGAATAAGTATGGGAGAATAATCAGATACAATATCATCAATTACACGGCAAACAGAATCAAAGTCAAGTTCACCGGAATAATCTATATCATCAGCCTCTGCCCTGCAATGAAGACAGTTTAAATTGCATCTTTTTGTAAGCTCCCAGAATATAAGTCTGGGTATGTTAGTTCTTAGCATTTAGTAAAAAAATCCTCCAAAAATTTGGCACTGTTCAGAACTGAATTTTGTCCATGTCCTTCATCACTGCTTGTAGCTTCTTTTTTAAGATTCATTATAGGGTTATGCAAAGTTTTTTTCATTATCTGACATGAAAGCTCCTGAACAATTTGGAAATCTTCTTCGGATAAATGTTTCAATTTTTTATTCCTGAATCTGTAAAGCTCCATTTTACGAATTTCATCAAACTTGTTTTTTAACGCTGTAATTGATGGGGTAATGCTTAATTCATCATACCAGCATAAAAACTGGGCAACATCCTCTTCAATTATGGTTTCAGCTTTTTTCACTTCATCGTATCTGCTTTTTTTATTCAAATCAGCAATTTCTTTTAAATGATCAATATTATGAAGATAAACATTTCCAAGCAAGCCAACAGAGGGTTCCACATTACGGGGCACTGCTATATCAATAATAAAAAGGGGTTTATCTGTGCGCTCCATCATTATACTTTCCATATCTCTTTTGGTTATTACATGATGAGGGGCAGTCACAGATGAGATTACAATATCAACCTCAGCAAGGGCTGTGTCAAGCTTTGCAAGGGGTATAATGTCAGCTTCAAAATTCATATCAAGACAAACCCTGCGCGCATTTTCAACAGTTCTGTTTGCCACAACAATTTTATTAAGATTATCCTTAACCAGATACTTGAGAATAAGCTCCCCCATTTCCCCTGCGCCAACAAGAAGTACTGATTTTTCTGAAAGATCCTGAAAAATTTCTTTTGCGCGATCAACAGCAATAGACGCTATTGATAAAGGATTTTTTGAAATATCAGTTTCAGTTTTTACTCTTTTTGCAGTTTTAAATGCTCTATGAAAAAGCCGGTTTAAAACAGATCCTGTAACACCTGCATTAACAGCTTTACTAAAGCAGTCTTTAATTTGCCCTGTTATTTCATTTTCACCAACAACCATGGAATCAAGTGAGGAGGTAACAGAAAGAAGATGCTTTACCACATCTGTTCCATAATGAGTATAAACTGATAACATAAAATCATCATGCGGAAGCCTTGTATAATACTCCATAAGCTTTTTAATAGTGTCAGCAGCAGATTCAGCATCCTCAGCTATCATGTAAATTTCAACCCTGTTACAGGTAGAAACATAGACAGCTTCACTTACTCCAGCCTCTGTGAGTCTTTCATAAAAGGCCGGAATCTGGGACTCTGGAAGAGAAAAGAGTTCCCTTGTTTCAACAGGAGCTGTTTTATGGCTAAGACCAAGAAGAACAAGGTTTCCTATTTTATTATTAAGGCCAGCATCACAATTTAAATTAATCATTAATTATATCCGGTTACCTGAAGTTTCAGCAATAAATCAGATCAATACAGCAATTCATTGCATAATCGCAGAATTTATCTGCTAATAATCAATAATTAATACCTTAAATTAATCAAGTAAAAAAGAGAATCAATGCTTTAATCACATCTTACTCTCTTTGTCAGGATAAAAGAAAACCCCCACAATCTTAAAAAGCGACATAATAGCAGCAAGAAGAAAAACTGCCACAGTTATCCATAAAACATCATGACCAGCTGTAATTTGATAAAACAACACAGCAACAATCCATGCTAATATAGTGGTATAAAGCACCTGTGATACTGCGACAAAAGAACCTGCTTCCCTGTAAACAACCCCTACTGTAGCAAAGCATGGAAAATAAATAAGGACAAAAAGAAGATAGGCATAGGCATTTATACCGCTTTTAAAATGTCCCCTCATCATTTCAAAAATACCTGACCTGGGAATTTCTGCCTCTGCTTCCTCGTATGTAGTTCCCCATGGGTCAAAAAATCCGCTAAAAGAAACACCAAGGTTAACCGGAATAGATGCAAAAGCTTCCTTCATTTTATCAATGATACCCTCTGATTCTTCCTCATCTTCTTCCAGGCTTGCCTCTTGAGAATAAAGGGAGTTAAGAGTTCCTATTATAGCTTCCTTGGCAAACAAACCGGAAAAAATAGAAACAGCTGCAGGCCAGTTATCTTTTTCAATACCCAAAGGTTCAAAAACAGGAACCAGGGTAGTGCCTATGCTCGTAAGCACTGAATTTTCACTATTTTCATTTCCAAATGTTCCATCCTTCCCAATGGAATTAAAAAATGAAAGAATGGTAACTGCAATAATAATGATCTTGCCAGCACCCAGCATAAAAACTTTTAATCTTAACCAGGTGTGATAAAGAATATGCTTTATTCTGGGAAAATTATATGGAGGAAGTTCCATTACAAAATGAGAGGGTTCACCTGCAAAAATTGTTTTTTTCAAAAGAAGCCCAGTAAGAACTGCTAAAGCAACACCGGTTAAATAAAGAGACATAACAACAAAGCCCGAATATGCTTCAAAAAAAGCAGCAGTAAAAAGTACATAAACCGGTAACCTTGCACCGCATGACATAAAGGGAAGAATAAATATTGTCATTATTCTGTCCTTATGCTCATCAAGGGTTCGTGTAGCCATAACAGCAGGCACAGTACAGCCAAACCCTAAAATCATTGGAACAAATGATTTACCCGGAAGCCCTATAAGCCGCATA
>JBBAGC010000018.1:0-13083 GCA_041655115.1 Spirochaetota bacterium
TATTTTAAAAATCCTTTAAGCAGCAGCTCTATTCCAAAGTTGTTAGCAGCGCTTCCAAAAAAAACAGGTGTTAGCTGGCTGTTCAGTATAGCCTCTTCATTGAACCCTTCCTGCGCTATGTCAAGGAGTTCAAGCTCTTCAACTATATCATTGTATGATTTTTCACTGAGTATTTCTTTAATAAAAGGATCAGTAATGTCGTGTATGCTTACAGGCGCTCTAAAGGTTCCTCCTGGTACTCTTTCAAAAAGATGTACCTCCTTTGTCATCCTGTCATAAATCCCCTTGAAAAAGGGACCGCTTTCAAGGGGCCAGTTTACAGGGAAAGCGTTTATTTTAAGAACTTTTTCCAGCTGATCAATAAGGTCAAGAGATGGCATTGCAGGACGGTCAAGTTTGTTTATATAGGTGAATATGGGTATGTCTCTTTTTCTGCATATTTCAAAAAGCTTAAGTGTTTGGGCTTCTATACCTTTGCCTGCATCTATTACCATTATTACAGCATCAACAGCCATGAGCACCCTGTATGTGTCTTCGGAAAAATCCTTGTGTCCGGGTGTGTCCAGAAGGTTAAATTTAAATCCATTATATTCAAACTGAAGAACAGTTGAGGAAATTGAAATTCCTCTTTTCTTTTCCAGCTCCATCCAGTCAGATGAGGTTTCCCTCTGCTTTTTTTTAGCTGTTACAGATCCTGCAAGATCCAGGGCTCCTCCGTAAAGTAGAAGTTTTTCTGTTAAAGTTGTTTTTCCTGCATCCGGGTGGGATATAATTGCAAATGTGCGTCTTCTGTCTGTTTCATTTTTAATATTATTCATTATTTTTCTTTATTCGTTTTAGATTTTACAAATGCCTGTTTTTTTTAAAAACAGCTGATTATGTATAGTTGTAATATATCAGTATTGCCAATATTGAATTCTGAATATCTCTGTCAAGAAAAGAATGTTCTGAATTTTTTACAACTACTTTAGATAAAACAGGGAGCAGATGAATAATTTAGTGCTGTTAAAAATGTTAGTGATGCAAAATTTATAAAGGGTAGTGTAGTCTATAATACAGAAGGTGTTTAAAAGGGTATTTTAGGGGAAATGAGTTTTATTATAGCAGCAAGGGGTTTTCAAAAGAAAACCCCTTTTTTTTTGATGAATTATATTGCCACATTGAAAATTAAAAAAATTAATTTTTGTACATGCTTTCAATAATATTTTTATAGTTTTCCTGAATCTGTTTTCTTTTAATTTTCAGTGTTGGCGTAATTTCTCCTTTCTCCATGGAGAAGGGCTTATCCATGAGTGTGAATTTTTTAATCTGCTCAACCTGTCCTAATTTGCTGTTGATGCCTGAAATAATCTCATTGAAATGTGCAATTATTTTTTCATTTTTAATAAGATCTTCAGGTGATAAATTATCTATATTATTTTTCTCGACCCAGCTTTCAAGGTTCTCAAAGGAGGGGACAATCAAGGCAGAAATAAATTTTCTTCTGTCTCCTATTATTATTGCCTGTTCAATAAAAGGATTGAGAAGAACCATGCTTTCAATAAACTGAGGAGCAATATTTTTTCCTCCAGCAGTGATAATAATATCTTTTTTGCGGTCAGTTATAAAAAGGTATCCATCTTCGTCCATGTGCCCAATGTCGCCTGTTTTAAACCAGCCATCTTCTGTAAAAACTTCTGCAGTGGCTTCCGGATTTTTATAATATCCCTTCATAACCTGCGGGCCTTTGATAAGAATTTCTCCATCTTCAGCAATCATACATTCAGTATCTGGCAGGGGAGGGCCTACGCTGGCGAGCTTTATTGGCATTTGTTCCTTATATGTATGAACATGTGTAACTGGTGAGGTCTCAGTTAAGCCGAATCCTGCATGTACTTCAATACCCATAAATTGGAAAAACTGATTTATTTCAGGTGATAGAGGTGCACCTCCCATACCTACAACAACGAGTTTATCCATGCCAATAGCTTGTCTTAGTTTGGAGAAGATTATTTTATCAGCAAGATTGTATCTGAGTTTCAGCATCAGAGGCAGTGTCTTGTTTGTAATAATATAAGGTGTAGCTTTTTTCCCTGTTTTTAATGCCCAGCCGAATATTTTCTTTTTGGAAGCAGGTGCCTTTTCCACTTGAGACATAATTTTTTCATAAATTTTTTCGAGTATTCTGGGAACAACCAGAAAAGCTGTAGGTCGTATGTCTGTAAGATCTTCAAGGAGAAAATCAGGTCCTCTGCTGTATGCAACTGTCTGAGCTTTGAAGAGAACGCAGTGATAGCCTATAGTTCTTTCAAGTGAATGTGAGAGAGGAAGAATGGAAAGAGCGGTTACATCAAAATCAAAAGGATGATGTGTGAGAAATTGATCCGCCTGCTTTACCATGTTGTTGTGTGTCAGCATTACTCCTTTGGGGTTTCCTGTTGTGCCTGATGTGTACATTAGGGTCATTGTGTCTTCAGGGTTGATTTGATTTATTCTTTTGTCTATTTCATCAGGCTTTAGATTTTCCTTTCCCTGTTTAATAACTTCGCTTAGAGTTATGACAAGCGGATCCTGATGTTTGATGTTATCAAAAACAATAATTTTTTCCAGACCCGGCATTTCATCTTTTGCTGCAATAAGCCTGTTAACCTGTTCTTCGCCGGAGCAGAAACATAATCGGGAATCTGAATCATTTATAATATAGGCTGCTTCAGGGCTTGAGTTAGTTGCGTAAATAGTAACATCAGCAGTGCCTGTGGATAGCATTGCAAGATCAGAAAAGACCCACTCTGGCCTGTTTTCAGAAAAAATTGCAATATTATCATTTTCCTTAATACCATAATTGATGAGCCATGAAGCAATAGCATTAACTTGTGTTAGTGCTTCCTCATATGTTGTATTAACCCATCCATGGTCTTCTCTGTGGCGGGTAAATATTCTTTCAGGAAATTCCTGGGCTTTATTCCTGAAAATTGCAGGTATAGTCTTTTCTTCATAATATTGTTGCATTAAAGTTTTACCTCCGGATTTATAATTAGAGTGATTCTTTAATAAGCCCTTATTCTCAATGGGATGTGTATATAAAAATGAGAATAGTTTATAGAAAATAAATCAGCAAAATAGATGAGAGTCAACATTAAAAGGGATTTATTCTTTGTTTTTATTGTTTTTTTTTAATAAAATTTTACAGGAAGTAAAAATAAGCGTGTTTAATGCCATGTTTTTTAAGAAAATATGGTTGATTACAGGGTTGTGATGTTGACTTTATTTTTTACCGTTGGAATTTATGTTTGTTGTAAAGTTTGATTAATAATTTAGCCTAAGGTATAATAGGTTTGTTTTAAATCAGTTATATTTTAGTAGTTTTTTGCATGTAAAAGGTATCTGGAAGCGGATTAATTTAAAATCTTCCTCATCCAAAATTTATTGACACCCCCTTTAATCAGACATTAATGACTTTTATACAGGAACAAATCTTGATTCCCCGGTTCTTTTGCAGGAGCTGTAACCGGCTTATGGAAAAAGGTTTTTTCACTGAAAAAATCTGCTTTTGCATTGCTACAATCATAGATAGTTATTGGCTTAAAAAAGCCTGTTTGTGCTTATTTATGCAGAGGCAGATTCTCACAAAAAGTTAATCAGGGAGTATTTAAATGGAGCTTTCTTCTTCTTATGAACCTGCTGATGTGGAAAAAAAGTGGTATAGCCACTGGATTTCTAAAGGATATTTTCACGCTGATGTCAATGATGGCAAAGAGCCTTATTCAATAGTTATCCCTCCTCCAAATGTTACAGGCAATCTTCACATGGGGCACGCACTTAACAATACCCTTCAGGATATTCTATGCAGATGGCAGAGGATGAAGGGGAAATCAGTTCTATGGATGCCGGGCACAGATCACGCTGGAATTGCAACACAGAATGTTGTTGAACGGCTTCTTGCTGATGAGGGAAAGTCCAAGTACGATCTTGGAAGAGAAAAGTTTGAGGAGCGTGTGTGGGAGTGGAAGGAGCATTCAGGTAATCAAATACAGGGACAGCTTAAAAGGCTTGGCTGTTCGCTCGATTGGGATAGAGAAAGGTTTACCCTGGACAAGGGGCTTTCAAGGGCTGTGCGTAAAGTTTTTGTAACTCTGTATAATGAGGGGCTTATTTATCAGGGATTTAGAATAATTAACTGGTGTCCCAGGTGTGAAACAGCTCTTTCAGATATTGAAACAGAGTATAGTGATCTTGAAGGAAACCTGTGGCATATTAAATATCCTGTAAAGGGGACTGATAAATTTATTGAAGTTGCAACAACAAGGCCTGAAACAATGCTTGGTGATACTGGTGTTGCTGTTAATCCGGATGATGAAAAAAATGCTCACCTTGCAGGTAAAACTGTTGTCCTTCCTCTTATGAACAGGGAGATCCCCATATTTGCAGACAACTATGTTGATAAGGATTTTGGTTCAGGCTTTGTAAAGGTTACCCCTGCTCATGATCTCAATGACTTTGAAATGGGGAAAAGGCATAACCTTGAAGAGATAAATATAATGGATAAAAACGCTGTAATAAATGATCTTGGCGGTAAATACAGCGGGTTAGACAGGTATGAAGCGCGCAGGCAGGTTGTAAAGGATCTGGAGGAAATGGGGCTTATTTCAAAAGTTGAAAAGCATGATCATTCAGTGGGCCACTGTTACAGATGCAATACAGTTATTGAGCCTTATCTTTCAAAGCAGTGGTTTGTGCAGATTAAGCCTTTGGCTGATGAAGCTATAAAGGTAGTTGAAAATGAGAGTATAAGGTTTATACCAAAGAACTGGGAAAAGACCTATTTTGAATGGATGTACAATATAAGGGACTGGTGTATTTCCCGCCAGCTCTGGTGGGGGCATCGTATTCCTGCATTTTATTGCAGCGACTGTGACCATGTTAATGTGGGAATGGAGGATCCGGTAAAGTGTGAAAAGTGCAATTCAGGTAACTTAAAGCAGGATGAGGATGTACTGGATACCTGGTTTTCATCTGCCCTGTGGCCCTTCTCTACTATGGGCTGGCCTGACAATACTGAGGAGCTGAAAAAATATTATCCCACATCTGTTCTTGTTACAGGATTTGATATTATCTTCTTTTGGGTTGCCAGGATGATAATGACCGGAATGAAGTTCATGGATGACATTCCATTTAAAGATGTTTATATTCATGCCCTTGTAAGGGATGAGCATGGACACAAAATGAGCAAGTCCAGGGGGAATGTTATTGATCCCCTTATAATGATGGATAAATACGGCACAGATGCATTCAGGTTTACACTCACTGCTTTTGCTGCACAGGGAAGGGACATTATTCTTTCTGAAAAGAGGATTGAGGGGTACAGATCCTTTTGCAATAAAATATGGAATGCCACCAGATTTATTCTTATGAATCTGGGGGATGATTTTAAGCCTGCAAATATAGATGTTGATAAACTTGAGAAGTTTGATAAGTGGATTCTTCATAAGCTTAATGAAACAATCAGCGCTGTAAATAATGCTTTTGAAGGCTACAGGTTTAATGAGGCTGCCAATGTTCTTTACGGGTTTTGGTGGAACGAATTTTGTGATTGGTATCTGGAGCTTGTGAAGCAAAGAATATATGCAAAAGATCCTGCTATGAAAGGATCATCTGACACTGCAAAGCAGGTGCTTTATCATGTTCTTAAAAAAGGACTCCAGCTGCTTCATCCTGTAATGCCATTTATTACAGAGGAGATATGGGATAAAATCAAAACCCAGGGAGAGCCTGATATTATAGTTTCAGAGTGGCCTCAGATTAATGATGGGTATAATTTTATTTCTGAATCTGACTATACCGAGCTTTTTAAGGAGCTGGTTTATAGAATAAGAAATATCAGGGGCGAGATGAATGTTGCTCCTGATAAAAAAGCTGATGTTGTTTTTAAAACTTCTTTGAGTATTATAAGTGAAATAGCAGACAGGGAAGCGGTTCATATTAAGGCTCTTGCTAAAGTTGAAAGTATTGTTGTTGATGCTGCCTACACCCCTGAAAAGACCGATGCTTTGGCTGTACTTCCTGATGTTGAAATTTTTATGCCTCTTAAGGGGCTTATTGATATTGATAAGGAAAAAAGCAGGCTTGAGAAGGAAATACTCAAGGTAACTTCCGAGCTTAAAAGGGTTGATTCTAAGCTTTCAAATGAAAGCTTTGTGAAAAAGGCTCCTGAAGAAGTAATTCAAAAGGAGAAGGAGAAGCTTAAAGAGTACAGGGATATTCTGGCAAAGCTTCAGGATAGTCTTTTAAAACTTAATTGAAAATAAGAGGTATTTTGGTGAAGAATGGAATTTTAAAGAAAAGCCTGATGTTGTTTTTAATATTTAAAAAATAATTCCGGGGAGCAGAGTATAAGTCTTCCCGGAATTTTATACTCCAGCCTGAAATATCAGTTACACTTTGATTTTCCCATATTTTTTGCCATGAGCCTTAGCTTTTTTCTTTCTTCTGCTTCGCAGTTTCTTCTTTTTTCAACTTCTGTTTCCAGAATTACAGGTGGAATCTGTTTGGTCCTGAAATTTTCATCCAGGGATACAAATGTAAGGTATGCTGAACCAGTGTGCCTTACCTCTCCTGATATAAAATTTTCAGCTTCAACACGTACACCTATTTCCATGGAGGTTTGTCCCACGTAATTTATGCTTGCACTTACCCTTAAAAGGTCACCTACAAAAACAGGGCTGTGAAAGTCTATACGATCTATTGAGGCTGTAACAACATTCCCCTTTGTATGGCGTGCTCCCACAATGCCTGCTGTATTATCTATAAGCTTCATTATAACTCCACCATGGACATTTCCTGCAAGGTTTGCGTCTGCCTGGTTCATTTGCTGTACTATAGTTACGCTGCTTTCAGCAACTTTTTTTCCTTCCATAACTATGTCCTCCTTAATTTGATAATAATATTTATTTTGTTAAAATATATTAATTTTTCATAAACTTTTTTAAAGAAGCCTTCCTTAATTTACTGGAAGGGAATTTTTTAAAAGTCAGCTTTATGGTAATCTTTTTATCAGGAGCTTTGCCCGCTGTAAACAATTCCTTTTGCCCCGTCTATTTTTACTGCTATGCCGCTTGTCAGTATTTCTGTAGCCCTGTGAGCATTTGTTAAAAGCGGTATGTCAAGGGCTTTTGCTACAATTGCAGCTTGTGAATCAGCCATGTCCTCTTCTGTAATAACAGCAAGGGCATTTTTTATAAGCTGCAGTATATCATCATTAGATTTTTTAATAACAAGAATATCACCGCCTTTAAAGTCCTGAACAGATGATTTATTGTCAGCTATAACACAAAGTATTCCTGTTGTGGAGAGCTTGTCCATAGATTTTCCCTGCACAAGAATGTCTCCTACAACATGGATTTTCATCATATTGGTTGTACCGCTTAATCCAACAGGGATTCCGCCTGTAATTATAACAATGTCTCCATTTTTAAGCATACCGGCATTAGTGACATTAGTAACAGCCTGTTCAAATATTTCATCAGTACTGGAAACCTCCTGTGTAAGAACAGGGGTTACACCCCACTCAAGTGCAAGCTGATGGTAAACTTTTTCAAGGGGTGTGGATGCAATAATAGGGCAGCCTGGTCTGTATCGTGCAACCATTCTTGATGTGTGCCCTGATTTTGTTATTGTGATAATAGCTGCTGCATCAAGTGCATGTGCAGATGAGCATGTTGAATGACTTATTGCATCTGTGACATTTTTGGAAATTGTTTTTCCTCTCTTTTCAAAGTTGTCTATCAGGTCAATATCTGTATCAGTTTTTTCAGCAATTTTTGCCATTGTGGCAACTGCCTGTTCTGCATACTTGCCAATAGCTGTTTCACCGGAAAGCATAATTGCGCTTGTTCCATCATATATGGCATTTGCCACATCTGTTATTTCTGCTCTGGTGGGTCTGGAATTTCGAATCATTGAGTCAAGCATTTGAGTAGCTGTAATTACAGGTTTCCCCATATTTACTGTTTTTGATATTATCATTTTCTGGAGAGATGGTATTTCCTCAAAGGGAATTTCAACTCCCATGTCCCCTCTGGCTACCATAATGCCGTCACTTATACGGACAATCTCATCAATATTCCTGACTCCATCCTGGTTTTCTATTTTTGAGATAACCTTTATAAAGCTTCCTTTATTTTTATCAAGAAAAGCCTTTATTTTTTTTACATCATCAGCATTGCGAACAAAGGAAGCAGCAATATAATCAAAGTCGTTTTTTATTCCAAAGAGAATATCTTCCTTGTCTGTATCGCTTAGAAAGGGGATGCCAACTGTAACTCCAGGAAGATTGATCCCCTTTTTGTCGCTTACCTCTCCTCCATCAATGATCATACATACAACATCAGTTGCGGTTATTTCTGTTACCCTTAATTCAATAAGGCCATCATCAATAAGCACCCGATCTCCTTTGGAAAGATCCAGAGGAAGTCCGGGGTATGTTACGGAAACGCCATTTTCATCACCTTCATAATCTCTGGTTGTGAGGGTAAACTTTTTCCCTTCTGTCAGGATAACTCCTCCGTTTTTAAAATTTTTAAGTCTTATCTCAGGGCCCTTTGTGTCAAGGAGGAGTGCAGCCGGTTTTTTTAGTTCATGACGAATTGATTTAAAGAGATCTATCCTTTCCTGATGCTCAGAGTGTGTTCCATGAGAAAAGTTGATCCGTGCCACATCAAGCCCGTATTTAAATATTCTTGTAAGAACTTCCCGGTCATCTATTGCCGGGCCAAGTGTGCATATTATTTTGGTTCTTCGCATTTATTCTGTCCTATTTTAATCCAGTTATATTCAGATCTTTATCAAAAATAATAACTGCATTATATGTAATTTCTTTTTTAGACTCAGGTTCCATGTTTAAAATATATTTTCGTACGCCTCTGGCATAGTCAGTGCTTTTTTTAGTTTCAGCATCATCAAGAGGTTTAAGGCTGGATTGTTCAATTTCAACTTTAATTTCCGAGTTTCGTGATACAGGTATATTATCTATTACTGTT
Organism: Spirochaetota bacterium; assembly: GCA_041655115.1. Lineage (GTDB taxonomy): Bacteria > Spirochaetota > UBA4802 > UBA4802 > UBA5550 > JBBAGC01. The sequence goes on from JBBAGC010000018.1 coordinate 9,015, forward strand.
ATTTTTTTATTATCTTTTGTGCTGTTTTCAACAGTAATTTTGTATGTGTATATGATTTTTCTGTTTCCTCCAAATATGCCGGTTTTATCCTCGTATTTATTTACAAGTTCTTTTTTTGATTTTACTGAAGGATCTATGCCAAGAACCAGTTCATTGTTCATATTAATTGGTGTGTCAGGAAGATTCAGTTTTCCCACAAATTCATTTTCAAGAAAAATTTGTGCTTCTCCTGCAAGCCATGGCAATTCAGTAGAGTTTATTATATTAGCTATAAGGTAGGAGTTGGATGACATCTGTGGAACTGTTTGTAAAAAGAAATCAAGGCTTTTCCCTGTTTTCACAGTGTAGGATTTTAAATATTTTTTCTGATAACTTTTTGATGACTCTATTGTCTGTTTTACTGGAAAGGCTATTTCCATGCTCAGCCCCTTTGATGTAATTTCTGCTTCAGGTATGGGAGCAGGTTTTCTGGCGGGAACTGGTGCAGAATCCATTTTAGCAGAAGCAGGGGCTCCTAGACCCTTTATAGATGCGCTAGATCTGACCTTTGGAAACTCTTCTCTTACGTCAATATACCAGGATGGTGCCTGGGGAATATTTATGTTGCTTACAGGTGTTAATGTTGAAAGGCTGAGGTTTACGTTTTCCCAGTCTTCTCCTGTTTTTTGGTAAATTTCTGAATAAACAATGACTTCGATCTCATTTTTGTTTCTGTTAGCTCTGAAATCATATTTCATGTTCCAGAATGTGTCAGGAATTATATATGTTAATGAAAAGTCAGTTGTGCTATCTTCTGAAGAAAAGATAGTGAGCATAAGGCGTTTTTCAGTATCTATTCCAGATTGTGATTCCATAAGGGATTTTTGCTGAATTTCGTACTGCTCGGATAGTTCCCCATATTGCTGTGTTTCTATTAAAGCTGTGTTTTGCTCAATCGCCTTGTTAAGCTTCATATAGCTGTTGTAATAATTTTTACCTGCAATTTGATAGAGGTCAAATTCCAGACTCTGTATTTTTTTTGCCAATTCTTTTCTTTTTTTATGTACACTTCTTTTGGAAGTCATAATGTTTTTCTTTTTGGCGCTTATATAATCCATTGTGTTGTTCCACACTGTAGTTTGGGGGAGGCGTGTTGAAAGTTCTTTTGAAGCTTCCTGTTCTGTGAATTTTGTAACTGAATCAAGAAAGTTTTCCTGCTGTTTTATGTTAGCCAGTTCATCAATAAGTTCTGAATCAAGCTCTTTAAGCTCTTCCAGTTTTTTTTCAATAACCAGAATATTTTTTTGTTTCTTCTCTATTAAGGCTGTTTTTGATATTTCAATGGACATTATTTTACCATCGAATTTTTCAGGTAAGGTTCCTTTTACAGACCAGTCGTATAGATTATCAGGGAGTCCATCTATTATAATGGTGTTCATTCCTTTTTTCAGATTAAGGTTAGATGTCCTTGCTATTTCAGCTCTGTTTGTAAAGAGCTTAACAGAGGATATTGCGCTACCTACTGCTATAGCACTGCTTACTGTAAGAGGTTCAGAATAAATAAATTCTACGGAAATAATTACAGCGAATAAAATTAAAGCGGGAATAAGTTTTTTCATCATTTTCTCCTTTGTTAATAAGCATTTCATATAAACAGATAATATGCAATATAATAAATTTTATAGTATTTTACCAGTAATTATTACAAGTGGTAATTTTATATTTTTAGCCCTGCTTAAGAGTGAGTTGGATTATTAAAAATTTTCTTGACTCTAAGGGGTAATAAAATTCAGTTTACTTCACAGGTACTATTGTATAGGCGGTATTTTTTTAAGGTGTAACAATACAGGCTGCTTAAAAAATAAACGACAGAATAATTATTTATATAAATAAAAATATAAAGGAGTATGTTTATGACTGTAAAATCATTGAAAGAGGTTCGAAGAGACCAGATTCTCCAGGCTGCGGAAAAGGTTTTTTCTGAAAAGGGGTTTCCTAATTCAACAATATCAGATGTGGCAAAGGAAACAGGGGTTTCTGATACAACAATATATGAGTATTTTTCATCAAAGGAGGAGCTTCTTTTTTCCATACCAATAGAAGGGATTGAGTTGAGTAAGCAGATGCTCGATTCACATCTGGGCTATATGAGTGGTACAGTAAACAAACTAAGGGGTATGATTTATCATCTGTGCAAATATTATCAGGATAATCCCTATTTTGCATCAATCTCTCTTATGACTCTTAAAACCAATAAGAAGTTTATGGAAACTGAAACATATAAGGATTTAAGGGATTATTATGGTATAATGATTAAGGTTATAAAAGATGGTATTGCCTCAGGGGAATTAAAGGAAGATCAGGATCCTTATTTTATCAGATCAGTAATTCTTGGGAGTGTTGAGTTTGTAGTAATAAGGTGGCTTATGTATGGCTGTCCTGATGATAAAACAAAACCTTTAGAGAGTGTGGATCCTCTTTTTAAGCTTCTTATGAATGGTATTAAAAAAGATAAGAGAATGAGAAATTTTAATTTTAAAATAAAGATTGAGCCTGAGGATGAAGAAATGGAGGAATAACCTTTGTTTTAATAAAAGGTAAATTATGATAATAGATTTTCATACTCATATTTTCCCACCTGAAATTTCTAAATCACGGGAAAAATATTTAACTGATCAGGGATTTAAACTCCTTTATAATTCTGAAAAATCAGTTATGGCTGATGCCTTAGATCTTACAAAATATATGAAGAGCAATGGAATTAATGCAGCAGTAGCAATGTCTTTTCCCTGGATCAGGGACAGGTTTTGTGTTTTTCATAATGAATATATGGCAAAAATAGCTGCAGAATACAGAGGGGAAATTTTCCCCTTTGGCATGATTCCCCGCAAAAGCAAATCTCCAGTGTTTGAGGCTGAAAAGATTAAGGGGTCAGAGCTTTACGGTATAGGTGAAGTTGCATTTTATGAAGGTATGGATAAAGGGAGCTGGAAATTCCTGGAAAAAGTTTTTGAAGGAGCTCTTTTATGTGATTTACCTGTGTGTCTTCACGTTAATGAACCTCTGGGTCATAGCTATGGCGGTAAATACAATACCCCTTTTGGGCAGCTATATGAGTTAATAAAGAAATTCCCCAAGCTAATAATTATACTTTCCCATTGGGGTGGAGGGATTTTATTTTACGAGCTTATGCCTGAGGTAAGGGATGCTTTCAAGAATGTTTATTATGATACAGCAGCAAGTCCCTATCTTTACAAAGATAATATTTACAAAACAGCAATTGATATTTGTGACAGTAAAAAAATACTTTTTGGCAGTGATTTTCCTCTTTTAGGAGCGAAAAGGTATTTTGAACCACTTAAGGCTTTATGTGATAGTGAGGTTTCGGAAATTTCAGGATTAAATGCAATGGAGGTGTTGCGGTTGGGATAGGGATAGGGATAGGGCTCTGACCCTTCTTTGGCGTTATTTCACCAAAATTTTAAAAAATCAAAAAAGGGCTCTGACCCTGAACCCTGCCCAAGCTTAGATCCTGGACACACCCTTGCTCTGACTCTCTTCTGTACTTCTATTTTCTAAAAAATATCTAAAACTAGAGATAAGGCTCTGACCCCTTTCTTCTTAATTTTACAGATTTTATATAAAAAATTAAATTAAATTAAATAAAAAAATGCTCTGACCCCTTTTTCTATAATTCTAAAAAAGATAAAAAAACCTGAATTTTTGCTCTGACCCCAAATTTTTTTCAAAAAAAATCCCCTTAAAATCGTAGTAATATTAAAGGCTTTTCAGATTATAATATTAAAAAGGGGAAAAATATGGCAAGACCATTAAGAACTATTGCTCAAGGTGTTACATACCACTGTTTTACAAGATGTCGTGGCAAACGGAATCTGCTAAAAAGTAAGTATGGGAAAAAATATTTTATTGAATCTGTGCAGATGTGTCAGGAAAAATATAATTTTGAGCTAATTGCTGCTGAAACTGTAGCAAACCATATTCATCTTATTATAAGAACCCTGGAAGATAGTGAAACCATTTCACTTATAATGCAATATATAAAAGCACGCATGGCAGAAAAATATAATCG
>JBBAGC010000019.1:0-12876 GCA_041655115.1 Spirochaetota bacterium
CTGCAAAGACATTATAAAAAGATTGCCAACCACAAGAAGGTAAAGCACATCTTTAAGCTTATCAATAACATCTTTTTCAATATCATCAGGAAATGGAAGAACCTTATACACAAGCCCGTCCAGCTTGTAACCATCTTTTAACAGGAAAAAAAGCGTAATAATCATAAAAAAAAGCTTAATTGCAAATGTTACAGGATAGGAAATTGCAGATGTCACTCCTGAAAATATTTGCGAAGAAGTTCTTTGTATAAAAGCCATAAATTTTGCAACAACTTCATCTTTCCCAATATGCATATAATCCAGTACACTTTGCACAGCGTATGAATTGCCAAGCTCGGAAAAATAATTGCTGTCTATTCTTATCTGAATATGCCTGTATAAATCCAGAGCCTGTTCAGTAAGCATTATTAAAAGAAAAGTCAAAGGTAGAAGAAAAATAATTGAAAGAATAATAATTACAAAGGATGAACTTAACAATCTTATCCTGGTTACAGAAAGAACTTTATCATGAAAAGGCCTTAAAACAATATAAAAAATAAAAGCAAATAAAAACACCCACAAAAAACTTCTGAAAATATAAAACAAAAAGAAAATAACAACACTAAAAAAAACAAGGAAAAGTATTCTCATTGTTTTATTCTGTTTAAAAATCTGATAGGAGCTTTGCTCTGTCATAATATAAGGGAATCCCTCTTTTTTATAATACATCCCGTATAAACGGGATGTATTATATTACAATTAAATAACCCGCCAATACCATAAAAAGCATTAGCCTTGATAAATCCCCAGGTTACTTTGTCAGATAGTGAGATAGATCAGCAGCAATTTTGGAAATTGCGTGATCCAGATATGCTTCATCAGAGACTCTTTCCTGTAATGCCTTAATTTTTTCCTTGTCTCCGGTGATTTTACCCTGCCTTATCTCACGATCCTCCATTTTCATGAGATTGTTCATTGAGAACCTCCAAGGTCGCCTGTTCCTCCCTGAACAGGTTATGTTGACCTGTTTTTTTAATCGTCAATATTGGTAATTTAATAAATCAATTTTCATTAATCAACCAAATATTCCTCATTTAGATGATAATATTTTTGTTGTCATAAATATATAATAAGCTATATGGTTATTCAAAAAAGTAGTATTTAAAAAGCTCTACAGCAGGCACACGCAGGAGACAGGCAAAGTGGGTAAAATATACGGCTGGACAGGTAAAATCCTCAAAATAGACCTGAATAGTGGGACATACAGCATAATTTCACCAGATAAAAATATTTACATAAAATATATTGGTGGAAGAGGGCTTGGCCTGTATTATATGCTTTCATCTGCCCATCTGCATTGGCAAAATCCAGAAATGCCTCTAATGTTTATGACAGGACCACTTACAGGAACAGAATCACCCAGCTCAGGAATAATTTCAATAACCACCATGTCCCCTCTTACAGGAACTATTGGTGATGCCACAGCAGGGGGAAAATTTGCTACAGAACTAAAAAAAGCCGGATGGGACGGAATAATCATTACAGGAAAGGCGCCGGAATTATCCATAATTACAATAGAAAACAGCAATGTTAAAATATACAGCGCCCTGCATCTTAAGGGGAAAAGCACAAAAGAAACATTAGCTCTTACCAATAATGGAGGCTCAAAAGCAGTTATAGGGCCAGCAGCTGAAAACGGGGTTCTCTTTTCAACAATAGACTTTGACAATGAAGATACTGCAGGGAGAAACGGCACAGGCCTTGTTATGGCAGATAAAAACCTGAAATGCATTCATGTAACAGGAACTAAAGAGGTTCCGGTAAAAGACCCAGAGGAACTTAAAAAAGCCAAAGAGGACATATTAAGACTCGCTTCAGCTTCCCCTGTTCTAATGGGCGAGCTTGGCATTGCAGAATATGGAACAGGAACTTTTTACGACCTTATAAGCAGCAGACGCATGATGCCCACATATAATTTCCGCTCTACCTTTTTCCCAGGTACAGAGAAACTCAATGCATATACTTACAAGCAAAAATATAATCCAATTAAATCAGGGTGCAGTGGATGCCACATATTATGTAAAAGGACTGACAGTTTAAACAGGGCAATTCCCGAATATGAAGCCATGTCCCATTTTACAGCACTTACAGGAAACAGGGATATTGAAACAGTAATGGAGGCAAACCGCATATGCAGTGAAGCAGGAATGGACACAACAAGTGCAGCCTCAACTATTGCCTGTTATATGGAAATCAATGGTATACCACCTGGGAAGGTTGAAATTTTAAAACTCCTGAATGACATAACCTCATCAACAGGTGAGGGAGAGCTTCTTAAATCAGGCTCAAGAAAATACGCTGCACTTAAGGGACGTCCTGAACTTTCAATGTCAGTAAAAGGATTAGAGATTCCTGCATATGACCCGCGAGGGGCATACGGCATGGCTTTAGCCTATGCCACATCTACAAGAGGAGCGTGCCATTTACGCGCCTTTCCACTTTCCCATGAAATACTTAGAAAGCCTGTAGCAACAGACCGCTTCACATTCAGTGGCAAAGCAAGAATAATTAAAATAGCTGAGGACTTAAATGCTGCAATTGACTCAATTACAGCATGCAGATTTATTTTCTTTGCAGCCACTATGGAAGAATATGCAAAAGCCCTTATAGCAGTAACAGGTATAAACTTTACCGGCCAGGATTTTCTTCTTTCAGGAGAAAGAACCTGTTACACAGAACGCATAATCAATTACACAAAGGGTTTCACATCAACAGATGATGATCTTCCTGAAAGATTTTTTACTGAAGCAGGAACTTCTGGTGAAGGCATTGAAATCCCGCCTATAAGCAGAAAAGATTTTCTTGAAGCAAGAACCCGCTATTATAAAATACGGGGTCTTGCACCAGAAGGTTCTCCAACAAAAGAAAAAATTAAAGAGCTGAAAATAGAATGGAATCTCTGATAATAAAATATTCAAACAAGCTTGTTTCCCAAAAATTGTGCAATCCGGAAGATCCTCTTTTTGGAGGAATTGATGATACCATTATATGGAACAGAGAAAGCCGGGATATTCCTGTTCTGGAAGAGGTAATAGCATCGCTCAATATTAACACCATCCTCTACTCCCCTGTAAAGGAACCCTATAAATCTATAATAAACTACCTGGCAGAAAACAGCACTATAAACAACACCATTTCCCCTGATGATACAGAAACCAGAACATTTCTCCACGATATTCCTGTTTCCCATGTATTTAATTCTGACAGTATAATTGAAGCACTAAATAAAAGAAAAGGACTGATAATAAAAGACAAAGGAATAATTACCTGCGGAACAGTAAGCCCAGAACAGGCATTTGTTACATTCAGCTCAATCTGCTTTTCATGCTTTGTAAAATTTATGACAGATTTTTACTATCACAAAACAGGAGTTATAAAACTACCGGGCAATCCGGAAAAAATTGCTGCAAACGCTGTGTCCATTTACGAAAAATTTATATCAGGGATAAAGGATCAGCCTCTTATTACAGGGCCATTTCAGTCATCTGATGATACCATAGCTGCAATTATAGAAGCTGGCCTGCTCACTGTAAAATCCGGAATGGTAGATTCATTTTTCGGCAATGTTTCAGCAAAATTCAAAGACATTATTTTTATAAGCCAGACAGGGAGCTCGCTTGATGAACTTGCAGGAACTATTGATCCCTGTCCTGTGGACAATTCAACATCCAATGCCATAACCTCCTCAAGTGAATTTTCAGCACACAAAAGTATTTACAGGCTTTCCAGGGCAGCCACAATTCTCCATGGTCATCCCAGGTTTTCTGTAATAATATCAATGCTATGTGATGATATGAATTGCGCAAACAGGGGACTATGCCACATCAATTGCTCAAAAGAAAGATTTATGCAGGATATACCCATAGTGCCTGGAGAAGTGGGCACAGGAGAAAAAGGTATTGCCACAACACTGCCCCCTGCTTTAAAAGGCAGAGGTGCAATTGTTTATGGCCATGGACTATTTACTACAGGAACAAAAGATTTTAAAGAGGCTTTTTTTAACCTTCTTGATATAGAAAAAAAAGCCTTTATTGAATACAGGGAAAGAACAGGCCTTTTATAATTAAGCTGATAAAAAAGCCATTATTCTTATACCCTCTTTTCTGCAATATGAAACTCTCCCTTTTTAACAACAGCCTTTCCGCGATTGTTAAAAACATCAAAGTCAACACTTATCCCATTATTGGCTGAATATTGCTTTCCAACAAGGGTTAAAACATCTCCGGGTATTACAGGATAGGAAAACCTGGCAGAAACAAAATCCATAAGTGAAGAATCTTTGTCTCCTATTACATCTATTAGAGAATTTGCACACATTGCCATAACACATACACCATGCAAAATAGTGCCTGGCAACCCTGCAAGACGGGCAAAAAATTCACTTGTATGAATAGGGTTTGTATCCCTGGAAACCTTTGCATATTTTTTCTGCTGTCCCTTAAAGGTTTTTATCTGAATTCTTATTTCCTGTGCAGCAGAATCAATTTCTGTATTATCTATTTCTTCTTTTTCATCTATAGCTTGTGTTTTCTTTTTTCTTCTCACAATAAAACCAGTATCAGCATCAACAACAGATTTACCATCTGCAAAGCCCTTTGTTTTTATCAAAAGCATTTCTCCAGCAGGGGTATCAACTATATCAGCAATGGTCATTTCTACAGATAAAGACGCATCCTTGGCTACAAAGCCTTTAATTCTTAAGCCCTGCATTCCATGAACCATTCTAAGAATATCAAGCTTTAAATCTTTGTGAGTCATTATTTCTTTAAACATGGGATATAATTTTCTGGAAAAAAAGAATGGAGGCGCAGGGGAGCTCTCTCCTGCGTATTTATTAAAATCATCCCCTGTTGCCTCTGAATATTTTTTTATTTCATCTAAACCTGAAGGGCCAAATTCTTCTTTAATAGTATATCCTATCATGCTCCTGTTAAGGCCAGGTGAATTAATATTTTTTGCCATGGCCTTAAATATTCCAATATTGTTAATAATCATTTTCTTTCATCCCTGCTGGTGTACAAATCTGCCCTGCCTCTACTTATCCCATTTCCCCTGACTTCTTAAATCATTAACGACTTCAAGGGACTTGTCTTTTAAAATAAGATAGTCTATTTTTGCAACCCTGTTTAAAGGCATCTCCCCTGGCTCAATAATCACAACATGGGAAGGCCTGGAATAGGCTGAAATATCCTCACAGGCAGCTATTACCTCCTCAGGTGTAATTTTAGCACCTTCTGCTGGCTCAACAAAAGTCATTATAGCTTCCATATAAATATTATGAGGAACTCCAACAGAGGCCACATTAACTGCCTTACCCTTAAATTTTTCAGAAATATGATTATCAACATCCTGCGGGTAAACCTGGTATCCCTTTGGCTTGATTACAAATTTACCCCTTCCTACAAAATGAAGACCCTCATGGTCATAATAGCCCAAATCACCGGTATAGCAAATTCCATCCTTGGAAATAGTTTTAGCAGTATTTTCCGGATCCTTATAATATCCTGGAAACACCTGGGGTCCGGAAAAACATACTTCTCCTACTTCCCCTGAAGCAAGAGCCTTGCCAGCAGTACCATCAGAATTCATAGGCTCTCTAATGCTTATAGGTGTTAATTTCATGTCAAAACCAATACTTCTTGCTATATCCTCAACAGTGGCATCAACATCTGTGTATGTACAAAAGCCAGCTGTCTCGGTTAAACCAAGTCCAGTGCCAATTTTTGGAGCCATCTCCTGCATCTTTCTGAGAAACTCAACAGGAACTGCCTGACCGCCATAAAGAATAAACCTCAAGCTTGATAAATCAAAGCTTTTATAATTGGGAAGCTGCCATTCAAGGTTAAACAGCGCAGGGATCTGCCCTATTACTGTAACCTTGTGATCCTGTATTGCCTGAAGACTCTTTTCCGGATTAAAAATATGAAGAATAACAGAAACTCCACCACCATAAATTGTAGTGGCAAGCTGTTCAGTAATACATCCCACATGTGATGGAGGAAGATTAACAAGCATTCTATCTGATTCTATAAGTTCAAAAGCTACAGCAAGGCCAATATTCTGAATCAAAATATTCTCATGAGTTAATAAAGCAGGTTTAGGTGAACCTGTTGAACCTGTTGTAAAAATAATTAAAGCAGGGTCTGTTTTATTTACCAGCTTTCTTGCCTTTTTTACACTTCCAGAAAATATACTCTTAATAAAACTTTTTTAATATCCTTAACAAATTCGCCTATACCCACAGCACCTTCCATAACAAGCTCTGGTTCCTGTTGAAACTGTACCCAGGTTTTAACGTAAGGCGAACCCTTCATAACTTCTGCAATAATAGGGCGAAAATCAGCAACAGGCGTATGACCAAGGAAAAAATAAGCCTTAGCCTCAATCTTGTCTAAACAATACTGTACTTCCTGCGCTTTAAGCCTTAAATCGAGTGGTGCTATAATAACTCCAATCCTGTAGCATGCATAAAGAAGATAAATATGCTCTTTTAACAAAGGAAGTGAAGTTGCTACAATATCCCCTTTTTTAAGTCCAATTGAAAGAAGTTTGGCTGAAAATGCATTCACAGACTGATCAAATTTTGCCCAGGTTACAGTTTCTCCTGTATCAAATTCAATTATAGCCAGGCCATTTTTATTCTTCTTTTTATAAAAAGAAATATAGTCCGCCATATTTGGCAATAGCTCTTCATATCTTTCCTGAGCCATTTTTTCTTTTAATTCATTCATTATCAGCCCTCCCTGAATATACAATTTTGATGAATTATACAAAAATATTTTCATTAGTCAACAGAAAAGCAGGTCAGGAATGACACTTATAGCAATGTGTTCATATAAATACTTACTTAAAAAAGCTTTAATTTTTCACTAATACTATGTAGTTGAATTAACCACATAGTATTAGTGCCCGCTGCTTGCGGTCTCCGGAAGGGTTATTTTAAAAAAAATCTTTATTTTTATTTTGATTTAAATTCGGGCTTACGCTTTTCAATAAAAGCTGTCATACCCTCCACCTGATCTTCAGTGGAAAAACACATTCCAAAAACCTGATTTTCAAATGCTATTGCTGTATCAATATCAGTTTCCATACTACGATTTATAGCCATCTTGGAATAGCTTACTGCAAGCCTGGCTCTGGAAATTATTTTTTTTGCCATGGCTTTTGCTGTGTCCATAAGCTCATCAGCTGGAACAACCTTATTAACCAGGCCTATCTTTTCTGCTTCAAAAGCACTTATTACATCAGCTGTATAAATCAGCTCCCTAGCTTTGCCAGAACCAACAATACGAGGAAGCCTTACACATCCTGAATAGCCAGGTGTTATTCCAAGGCTTACTTCAGGCTGTCCAAACTTGGCATTTTCTGAAGCTATTCTTATATCACAGCACATTGCAAGCTCACAGCCACCTCCAAGTGCAAAGCCATTCACAGCAGCAATTACAGGTATATCAAGAAGCTCAATCTTTCTGAAAACAGAAGAACCAAGCTCGCCCCACTTACGCCCCTCTTCACTGTCCAGATCTTTCATTGCTGCAATATCTGCGCCTGCAACAAAGGCTTTCCCCTCACCTGTTATTATAAGCACATCAATGGATGAATCCTTTTTAACTATTGAAACAGCTCTATCCAGTTCATTAAGCAGATTAGCATTAAGGGCATTTAAAGCCTCTGGCCTGGAAATTGTAATAATTGCAAAAGAACCCTCTTTTTCAAATTTCAGATTATCAAATTTATCTTCTATATGCATAAAATCCTCCTTATTACAAAACTGTATAAAAGTTCAGGCTCAAAAAGAGCCTGAACAAAACTTTATCTTTCAAAAATCATTGCCATGCCCATTCCACCGCCAATGCACATGCTTATTATTCCTGTGGAAAAGTTTTTTCTCTTCATCTGATACATTGTTGTTACAGCCATTCTTGCACCAGTACAGCCAATAGGATGACCAAGGGATATTCCGCTTCCAAGCTGATTGGGAAATTCATTGTCAAGCCCAAGCTCTCTAAAACAGCCTATTGCCTGAGAAGCAAAAGCCTCGTTTATTTCAACCATATCAAAATCCTTAATTGTCATTCCTGCTATTTTCATTGCTTTTCTCATTGCAGGAACAGGTCCAAGTCCCATGTAAGCAGGATCAACCCCTCCTGTTGCAAAAGCCTTTATTTTTATTAAAGGCTCAAGCCCAAGATTTTTTGCCATATCAGCGCTCATAACAAGTACAGCAGCTGCTCCATCATTTATACCTGAGGCATTACCAGCTGTAACAAGACCATCTTTCTTAAATGCAGGCCTCATTGCTGCCATTTTTTCCATACTGGTTTCCATAGGACGCTCATCAGTATCTACAATAGTATCACCCCTGCGGGATTTTATTACTACAGGAACAATTTCATCTTTAAATGTTCCATCCTTAATTGCTTTCATTGCCCTTTCATGACTTAATACAGCAAGCTTGTCCTGCTCTTCTCTGCTTATATTATAAAGTTCAGCTATATTTTCTGCTGTAATACCCATATGATAGCCGTTGAATATTTCATATAATCCGTCGTAAACCATAAGGTCATGGATATCACCCTTACCTGTAAGCTCCATTCTGTGTCCCCATCTGGCTTTTAAAAGCGCCATTGGAGTCTGGCTCATGTTCTCCATTCCGCCTGCAACAATTGCCTCTGCCTGGCCTGTTGCAATCGCCTGTGCTGCCATTGCAATTGCTTTAAGCCCTGAACCACAAACCTTGTTTATAGTACACCCAGGCGCCTCTTTGGGAATACCTGCAAAAATTGCTGACTGCCTTCCGGGGTTTTGCCCCTGACCAGCCTGGAGAACACAACCCATGATTGTTTCATCAATAACTATTTCTTTTGAACCAGGATCATAGGTGTAACCATTTTTCTCCAGGTCAATCTGCCCCTGATCTTTAAGCTTATCCGGACATATCTCTTTATGCAAAGCTCCGGGCACTGGTTTAAGATTAATCTTCTTTAAAGTTTCACTCATTACTGTAGAACCCATTTCAATAGCAGAAACATCTTTTAAAGAGCCACCAAAGCTGCCTATAGATGTTCGAGATCCACTAACTATTACTACTTCCTTCATTATCTTTCCTCCAATATTTCCTTTTATTATTACATCAGGTTAAGACAAATCATTCCTTTCCCTTATAGTATCACATACAAACATAGACTTCAACTAATTGCAAATAAAAATATATCTTTTCAGCCTGATTTAAAAAGCAGGCTCTATCTAAAAAAACAACCCCGTTTCTGATTTTTTTTAACACAGAATGCGGGGTTGTTTTTATATTAAACAAAATTATGGAAAAACAAAAAACTATTCAGCATATTCAGCTAAAACATTAGCAGCAACAACCAGACGCTGTATCTCTGAAGTACCTTCATATAACTCTGTGATTCTTGCATCCCTGTAAAGTCTTTCTGCTATATACTCCTTAACATAGCCATAACCACCCAGAATTTGAATACACTTATGTGTACACCTGTGAGCACATTCAGAAGCATAAAGCTTTGCCATTGCTGCATTTTTACTTGCCATTCTTCTGTTTGCACCATGCTGATCAAGAAGCGTTGCACTCTTATAAACAAGAAGCCTTGATGCTTCAATTTCTGTTGCCATATCAGCAATCATATTCTGTATTGATTGCAGCTTTGCAATGGGTGCACCAAACTGTTCACGCTGATTGGCATACTTTGCAGCTTCTTCCAAAGCAGCCTGAGCTATACCCAAAGCCTGTGCTGCTATGCCTACCCTGCCACCATCAAGCGTGTGCATGGCTATCTTGAATCCTTCACCAGGTTTTCCCAGAAGCCTGTTAGCTGGAATACGACAATTATCATAAACCATCTCGGTTGTTGATGAAGCACATATACCAAGCTTTTCCTCAACCTTGCCAACTGAGAATCCAGGATCGCCTTTTTCAATTATGAAAAATGAAGTATTTTTATTTTTTATCCCATCCTTGTCTGTCACTGCCAGTGTCAGATGAATATCAGCATATTCACCATTTGTAATAAAATTTTTTGTTCCATTTAAAATATAATAATCGCCATCTTTCACAGCTGTTGCTGCTGTACCTCCTGAGTCAGAGCCTGCGCCTGGCTCTGTAATTGCAAATGCACCAATATGCTCACCTGTACAAAGCCTGGGCATGTAATTTTCTTTCTGTTCATCTGTGCCAAAATAATAAATTGGCGAAATACATAAAGAATTATGCGCTGAAATAATCGTACCTGATGCTGCACAAACCCTGGAAATTTCCTCACATGCTATGGCATAGGAAACATAATCCATGTCAGCTCCATTATATTCAGATGGGTACATTATTCCAAGAAGTCCAAGGTCAGCCATTTGTTTTGTAGTTTCAAGAGGGAACTTATGAGTTTTATCAATCTCTACAGCCTGCTCTCTCAAGTTTTTTTCCGCAAAACCACGACACATATCTCTTAACATCAATTGTTCTTCGGTTAATTCAAACATCACGTCCTCCTATTATTCCTGTTCACGATTTTTTATTTCATAATTTTTTCTGCGGATCAATCCATAGGATCATCTATTAAATACTATATACTAAATTTACTGTTTAAAATCAATAGCCCTTAACTAAAATTTCATGTAGATTAATTCATAGGTTTTTTGTAGTAACAAGATATGTGCTTGTAGCAAAAACTTACACAAATATTCAATTAAAAAACATTTTATTTTACTTAAAACAATATTTTTATCAATTTTAAAAGTAATACTTAAAAACAACATCACCCTTCACAATCTGCTTTGACTCCTCTATAATCTTTATGTTTTTATTAGTTAGCTTTTTATGGTTTTATTTTTTATATTTTTTCAGGGCAGATTAATAACTTTATTCAGCAATTTTCACAATTTGCAAAACTTAAACACATCTATAATAAATGGAATAAAACAGGCCAAAGACCCAAGGGATAAAATAGGAAAGCCATACCTTGATTCAAGACTTATTTTTTTAAAGTCTCTTCTACATTAAAAAAAATAACTCAATGGAAAGATTATGAGGCAGATCAGTATGCCCTGAACAACCAGCAAGGAATAAAACGAATTTATTAAACATATTAAATTTTAATTACTTATTTACCTCCTCCCCTGTAGAGCCTAATTCCTTATCTTCGCTATCTTCGCTTTTTACAATTTTAGCCTGCACAGTGCGCACATAAATCGAGTCCCTGTCAAAACTATCTTCAAATACAATCCTTTCGCCTTTTTTTACACGCACATTATCAATGGCAAGCTTTACATTTTTTGAGCTAAAGGCAATACGCCCCTTATAATTGTCAGATGGAAGCCTGCCTGTTAAAACCTTTTCCCCTTCAACAAAAAAAGCTGCCTCATTGCCAAGAATATCAATTCTGCAACTATATATTTTTTTATACTTGATTGATACTTTTGATTCAGCAAGATTATTTATAAAAATATTGTTTTTAGTATTATAGGGAAGGGATTTATCCTTCATGTCTGAATGGATTAAACTTACTTTGTTTATACCGCAAAATCCTCCTGAAACTTTAAAAGCATACATGTGATAAAGCCAGCTTTTATACTCGCTTCGCACAGCAAATGAAATTAAAATTTCAGCAGGGGATTTTACTCTGTCAAACATTTCCATGGTAAATTCTATTGAAGAATAACCACTAAAATCCTTTATAGAAATCAATGAATTATTATTAAGAAGCTCATAGTAGTTCCATGGTGCAGGCCAGGCATTTGTTTCAGTAACACGGGAATTTTCCACAACCCATTTCCCGGAAAAACGCTGCCATTTATGTATATCCTTTGCAAAGACAAAGGATGACACGAATAAAATTAATACTGCTACTACGAGCTTATTTTTTTTCATATAATTTTCCAAATTTCCTTAAAAGCTTTATTGCTAAAAAATACCAATTCAATTTATTTTGTTAAAATATTTTCAATTACAAGAGTTGCATCAGCTCCTTTTTCAAGCTGTACACTATTAGACCCTGGTAAAGATAATGCTACTCCAGCCTGATCTGAGTCCGAAGAAGCAAGTTCTATATTAAAACCAACCGGGTCACCACTAGATGCTAAAACTTCACCATGACCATTGAGAGCTGTTACTTCTTTGTAGTCAGTAAACGGATTGGAACTTTTATGCTCTGGAACTTCGTTCCAGGTTTGATTACCAACACTTCTCACATCATCAACCCACATAATTGCTTCATACTGATCATTGCTATTATCAAAATTACCATTCTTCCATCTCAATCCAGTCCCTTCATCACTACACCCAACAAACGCAAAAGCTGCAATTGCTAAAATTAAAAATACACTTAATTTTTTCATATCTTTGCCTCTTTTTTTACAAATTTAATTTTTCTTAACTAATTTTATTTAACTAAATGTTAAATCCAGGAATTAAAGTTTTTGCTAAATCCTTTTTAATACAGGAGGCTCTGACCCTTTTCTATTTTATTCTTTAAAAAGTACCTAAAACTATAAAAAAGGCTCTGACCCTCGAACAAAATCTCCGATCCTTTAATTCTTTTAACAAACTTTAAACAGGGGCTCTGACCCCAAATTCTAATTACTTCAATTTAATAAATAACACGCATGAGTCAATATAAAAAAATCTTTATTTACTGTGTTTTTGGAAAGAGGCTCTGACCCTGAACCCTGTCAAAACATAGATCCTGGACATACCCCCAGGCTCTGACTCTCTTCTGTACTTCTATTTTCTAAAAAATATCTAAAACTAGAGATAAGGCTCTGACCCCTTTTTCTAGAATTCTAAAAAAGATAAAAAAACCTGATTTTTTTGCTCTGACCCCA
>JBBAGC010000020.1:0-12769 GCA_041655115.1 Spirochaetota bacterium
AGCTTTTGCAGCCTTTTTGGAAGCTGTTTTTTTCACGGTTTTCTTTACTGCTTTTTTTGAAACTGCAGACTTTTTAAAATCATCAACCTGCTTTAATATCCAGGACACCACATCTTTAAGAGCCCTATTTCTGTCAGCTTCAGGTTCATTTATTACTTCATGATAAAATCCATCATAAAGCAAAATATCCTTTTGAGAAGAACCGGCACTGTTATAAAATTCCTCTGTTGCCTTATAATCAGCAATTTTATCTCCTGTGCCATGAAATACAAGAAGAGGCTTTTTAAGAGATAAAGCATTAGTCATGCACTCTTCACCTGTTTTCATAAATTCAGTAAACCATTTTGCCGACACCTTTTTGTGCACCATGGGATCACTTGCATATTCTTTAACAGCTTCTGAATCCCTGGAAATATCTGCAGGAGAAAGACCTGTTGGTATTAGCAAAGAACCGGCTTTTGATGATAAAAAAGTTGCTATGGATTTTTTCCAGCCAGGCACTTTAAAAGCAGGAGCAAAGCCTGGTGATGAAAGAACAACCATGGAAGGATCATTCTGATATGTAAGGGCATATTTTGCAGCTATAATCCCTCCCATGCTGTGTCCATAAAGAACAAGGGGAAGTCCCTTATTTTCGTCTTTAACATATTCAACAAAAAGTTTAAGATCATAAACATAATCCATAAATGAATCAACATGTCCTCTTTTACCCTCTGACTTGCCGTGACCTCTGTGATCCAGAGCAAAAACAGAAACCCCTTTCCCAGCAAGAGCATTTAAAAGATTGCTATATCGCCCTGAATGTTCACCAACCCCATGAACAAGAACCAGAACCGCCTTTGCCTTTGGAGCAATCCATTTCTGGAAAAAAATCTTCACGCCCCCTTTGCCGGAAAAATTGCTAATATCGTGATTGTATGATTCCATAAAACTCTCCTTAAAAATTATTTATTTTTTTACCTGAATATAAAATTTTATCTTTGTCAATTATTTATCAATACTTTCAAAGTTAATTCTTTAACTTTTATATAAAAAAATGCTCTTGTGTCCCCGCCGCCTGTGGCGGCGAGGTATAGAAAACTTCAAAGTTAATTCTTTAACTTTTATTTAAGATTAAGTGCTCTTATATCCTCATCGCAACGGCGAAGAAATATAGAAAAGATTAAGTTCAGTCCGAATTTTTGGGAAAAGTAATATTATTTTCCATACACATCTGGTTAAGCAAACCCCTGGCAGAATGAAATTTATTAAGTCCCACTTTGGGGGATTTAGGGGGTTATATTTGTCAATTATTTATCTGACACTTTACAGCAAATTTATTTTATAAAAAAAATTTTACTTTTTCCCAATCCCTTTCATAAACTCCCCTATAACAGGTATATCAGTGGATCTTGCCTCATCAGGTGTACCAATAAAAATTATTTTACCTTCATAAATCATGGCTATTCTGTCAGCAATTTCAAGGGCTGATTTCATATCATGTGTAACAACAATTGAAGTAATCCCGAATTTTTCTCTCATTTCCAGAATAAGATTATCAACAGAACCGGCAGTAATAGGATCAACACCTGTTGTGGGCTCATCATAAAGCATAATTTCCGGACGCATTACAATTGCCCTTGCAAGCCCCACCCTTTTTTGCATACCTCCTGAAATTTCTGAAGGGCGCCTGGCTCCTATATCACCAAGACCAACCTGTCCCAGCATATCCTTTACTATAAAAGCAATCTCCTCCTCTGGGATATTTTTTCTCCTTAAGCCAAATGCAATATTTTCAAAAACACTCATTGAATCAAAAAGCGCAGTACCCTGAAAAAGTATGCCGTATTTGCTCACAATAGATCTGTGTGTTTCAATATCAGCATCTGTGAAATTAACACCATCCACAAAAATTTCTCCTGAATCAGGTATTAAAATCCCCACAAGATGTTTCATTACCACAGATTTTCCTGTTCCGCTTTTTCCAATAACGCAAAGAACCTCACCATTTATAACATCAAGATTGATCCCCTGAAGAATATTATTATTACCAAATGACTTGTAAAGGTTTCTTACGCTGATTTTTATTGTTGAATCATTTCCCAAAAAAATCACCCTATATTGAATCTAAAAATAAAATTAATTATCAATATTAAATATAATTTTTAAAACCACTGATTGTCAATTACTATTAAGTAAAGCATTAATCCAAAAGAGGTATTAAACACCTGTGCATTACCTTAAAAAATCCTTGCTAATAATTGCAGTTTTATTTTTAATTTTATAATGTTACTATTAAGCCAGCCATTAACAAGCAGGGAAACAGCATGTCCCTATATTCCAGAAGAGCTTTGTCGCTTTTCCTATTTTTTTGCAAAGGATGTTACAGAAACAGAGCTGGAATTTCTTCTTTCAAAAGGTTGGCGAAAATTCGGATTTTACTATTTCAGACCTGTGTGTAAAAACTGCAGCAGGTGTATTCCCATAAGACTTCAAACGAACAATATAATGCCTTCAAAAAGTCAAAGAAGAGTTATAAAAAAAGGTGAACTGATCAACACAGAGTTCAAAGAACTTGAATGCAGGGATGAAATATTTGAACTATACAAAATACACTCAAAGGACAGATTCAGTAAAGATGCAGATTATGATGAGTTTAAAAATTCATTTTACATAAAATCATGTCCTTCAATGCAATCTGAATACTATATTGACAACAAGCTTATTGCAGTGGGCTTCCTGGATATATCCAGTATTTCCTTAAGCAGCATATACTTTATTTATAACACAGAATATATGAAATACAGCCCTGGAACACTTAGCGTATTCCGTGAAGCAAAATACGCTGCATCAATAGGATTGCCCTATTATTACCTTGGATATTACATAGAAGAAAATAAAAGCATGTCCTACAAAAACAGTTTCAGAATAAATGAAAAAATGAACTGGAAAAGTGAAGCCTGGGAAACCACAGAAAACGAAAATTAAAGACAAAATAACCTCTGCTTACTTAACCCTTAATACAGAACAAATCTCCCCTGTATTGTCAGATGCAGATAAAGGATTAAATACATCCGCATTCCACTCCCCATCTATAATAAACTTGTATCTATACTCTCCCCTTGGAAGTCTTTTTTTAATTCTCCAAACCCCATCATCACCCATTTTCATTAGATCATTTTCCGGATTCCAGCCATTAAAATCTCCAACAAGAGAAATAATTCGTGCATCAGGTTTATAAAGGCGAAACATAATTCTGTTTTTATCCAGGTACTTAAAGGAAAGAAGCTTCCCTTCATCATGAGGTCTGTTTTCTGCAACAGATAAATAGGAACCTGCTTTATCATATTCGTTCATTGCATTCTTTGGATCATCAGTCCATAGACCGTCAACATTGAATTTATATCGTATTCTGCTGTCAAACTCTTCGGAAGAAAGAAAAAAGAACCAGACCCCATCCTTTCCTCTGGTCATGTTTTTCATTTTCCAGGATGAAAAATTACCTGCTATTTTTACTGTGCCTGCTTTCCTGTCCTTGAATGTAAAAAGCACTCCATTGGAAATAATCCTTTTTTCAGCAGACAGATTATTCACCATAACAAGCCTTATATTTTCCGGAGGAGCTGAATCCTTTAGCATGGTAAGACTATAATAATTTTCAGTACGAATATCATCAGGTTTTGCAGCTGTAATACACAAAGATAGCACAACAATCATTATTCCAGGAACAACTCTCATCTCTTCCTCATCAAATATAATATATTCATTAATATCTTCGTCAAACTACTCCTTTGAATATCGAAAAATTTTTTATATTCTGTATATTTATACTGTTTTAACATTTTGAAAATATAAATGTAAACAGAAATTTATCAAGCCCCCATTGGGCGAGGCTTCATAGATGAGCTAATGCAAAGGACAGGCAGGAAGCCTGATAAGCCCTTTGCTGATTTATCGGGTAAGGTTCATCTCCACTATTAGGAAGTGAGTTAGGAGGATGAGGTCTGAGGAAAAGAAAAGGGGTCAGAGCATGGAATTTCTGCATTAATAGGAATAACAGAAAGCGCCTTCTATTCATATAATTCTGTTACTCTATATATAATCTGTAAATTTATTTTCTTCTCTTGTGAGAAGATTTAAAAGCTTTGTATGAATGAATATTTTTTCTCTACCTACAGTCTCCTCTATTAAAACTCCTATATCACATAGTGCTTTGAGATACTCACTTGCTGTCTGTCTTTTGGCTATGTTACGCTCAACAAGGTTTGTTATACGACAGTAGGGTTGTTCAAAGATGATATTTATAAGCTCATATGAGTATATTTTAGGAAGAGAATTGCGGACATACTCTGTTGAATGATCCTGCAAGGATCTTATTGCAAAAATTTTGTCAATGGTCCAGAGAGCTGTCTCTTCTATACCGTAGATAATATAGAGAAGCCATTCCTCCCATGAACTATTTGATGTAACACCAAGCAGTAACCTGTAATAATCTGGCTTGTTACGAATGATATAACGGCTAAGATATAGTATAGGTAGAGTGAGAAGCTTTTCCTGAATGAGAAGGAGGGAATTTATTATACGGCCTGTACGGCCATTACCGTCTGTAAATGGATGTATTGCCTCAAACTGATAGTGTAAAACAGCAAGCTTGATAAGCGGATCAATTTTACTATATTCGTGAATAAATTTTTCCCAATTGGAGAGAAGGTTTCGGATTATAGCTTCTCCAACAGGTGGCGTATATATGATATTTCCGGATTTATCGTTTTGAAGTGCAGTGCCCGGAACTTTGCGAATTGCCATGGTACGGTTTTTAATTATACTGCAAATAAGCTCTGCTGTTGCTGTGCAAAGAGGTTTTTTATCAAGTGATTTGTACCCTTCAAAGAGAGCAGTGCGATAGCGAAGCGCCTCTTTTGTTGCAAAGTCAGCGCGTTCGATTAAACCGGAAAAGCGAAAAAGCTGATCTGATGTTGTGACTATATTCTCTATTTCGGAACTTGCCTGTGCTTCAAGAAGTGGCAGGCTATTTATAAGCATGGCCTGGTTTGGGATAAGATTTGCTGCTGATTTCAGCTCAGCAAGAGCTGCACGGGCAGTAATACAGGCTTTAAGCACAGGGCGTGTTTCAAGATCAACAGCTGGTGGCAGTAAAGGTAAATCATTATAGGGCTGTTCCGGTTGCCAGAAATTTTGTATCATCTGTTTAAATAAGCTCCATTTGTAACTATATAAATAGTTATATGTTTATGAGATCAACATGTCAAGCGAATAAGTCGATAAAGTTAAAAAATTTCGACATGTCTTGTTGTTGAAAATAGCTCTGCTCCTCTTATACAGATTTATACTTTGCCATATATAATCTCCTCTTTTTAATAATGTTACCATGGAGTAAGTTAAACTGAATTTATTGAACCACGAATAATAGTATTTTTAAACTTTTCAGTTGAATTACATAAAGATTATGTCGATAATTATTAACATAAAAGAAAGAGTTTAAAATTTTAATTGCTTTTTTCTATTATAAAAAATATGGTTTTAATTATGTCTCTTTATACTCACAGTATAATAAATATGCGGAAATATTGATGCCTGATAAAAAAACTGAAATAACATACACTCCGGAAGAACAAGCCGAAATAGACAGAATAGTAGGTGTTGTTACAGGTGAAGACACAACAGCCACACCAGAACCTTTTGATGACATGGTTGAAATTGAAGAAAGCCAGGAACCAATAGCGGATGATGAAGCACTTGCAACTGATGACGATTTTCAGGACACAGAGCCTTTTGATACAGGGGCAGATGAAGTCCCTGAAATTGATGAAACAGAAATTATAGATGAAGAGGAAATACTTCCCCTTACTGATACTGACCTTTCCTTTATTGAAGATGAAACACCCCTGGAAAAAGATTCCCCAGACACAGAGCGGGAGCTGGAAGATCTGGACATATCTGACAGCTTTGATGACATATCCATTGACCTGGGAGATGATTTAGACACAGTCGCTGAATCAATTACAATTGATGGAGAAGACATACCTGACATACCTGATCTTGACTCCCTTGAAATTAGTGATTCCGCAGATATTCCTGAAGCTGATGAAATAAGCCTCCCTGATATCAGTTTTGACAATCTTGACGATTCAGAAATCGAAATGGAAACTGATATACCTGCTGATGAAGCAGATTTGACAGATGATGACTTTGACACCTTTGAAGACCTGGATTTAACTTCCCAGGCTGAAGATATAAGCCCTCTTGATGACCTTGAAGGTCTTGACACCTTTGAGGACATTCCCGACAAAGACATTCCTGATATTACAGAAGATCTTGCTGATCTTGATGATTTTGACCATGAGCTGCCAGATGAAGATGACAAAACCATACCTGATCATATAGATGACGATATTCTTACTATTGAGCCTCTTGATGAAGAAGATATTTTAGATGATATAGAAAGAGAACCTGATTCAGATGAAGGCAAGGAACATTCAGAACCACAGGAGCTTGATCTTTCAGCAAAGGATCTTACAAGGCTTAAAAAAGCAATGCTCCTCTTTAATCCATCTATACGCGACACAATAAAAGACATAGTAATAAATGACCTGCTTCCAGCAACAGATACACGAAAGCTTGTAGATATGATCCTCACCGGAAAACCGGAGAACAATATTCACAAGTTTCTTGAAAAAAAACTTAAGAGAAAAATAACCCTTATTGATGAAGCATCCATTCCAGGAAGAAGAATTATTACGTCCCGTCCGGAATACACAATGGAGGGGAGAGAAAGACAAAAAAGGCTGCTAAGAGCAACCAGGATTTTTTCAGCAGTCACACTTATTACATTTTTTCTTACAATAATATCCTATCAGTATATTTATAAACCTCTAATGGCTAAAAAGCTGATAAACAAAGGCGTACAGATTATTACACAAAGCGGTCTTTCAGGAGCCAGATTTGAAAGGCGATCCAGGTATGATGAAGCTGAAAAACTATTTGAAGAAGTTGAACTGGACTATGTTAAAAACTATTTATACGGATACAATGAATACGCCAGAGCATACCTGGAAAACAAGGACTATAAAGAAGCCCTGGATAAGCTCAACAAAGCATACACTATAAACAAAACTAATATTGATACATTAAACAGCCTGGGATATTTTTACGCAAAGATAAACCAAGAGTATTACAACAAGGTAAGCAGCAATATAAGATCCTGGTATTTTGGCAACAGGGAAGATTATACTGTTATAAAGTCAAACCTGGATCTTGCAATTAATTTTTACAGACGAACCCTTCTTTTAAATGAAAAAAATGTTACTGCACTTGTGGGTATTGGCAATGCCTATTTTTACCAGGGACAATACCTGCAGGCAAAAAAATATTATGAGGACATTTTAAAAATCGATCAAAAATCGATTATTGGCTATTCAGGTTTAATGAACCTTTATATAGAAAGGGACGCCTTCCCCATGGTTGGCACTCTTCATGCTGAAATCCGAAGAAAAAACCTGCTTCCGGATCTGCCCTCACCCCTTCTTTCAAAGCTGGCAGGGTACTATCTTGACAAGCGTGCAAAGGGTGATTCAAACATACGCATAGACTATGGAGTTACAACACCCAGGCTCAAAGATGAGAGCGACAACACCTACCCTGCAGTGCTGGAAGTGTTAAAAGCACTTAATAGCAGGGATCCTGACTATCCCCAGCTTCATGTACAGTATGCCAGATTTAATATGGCACAAAACAATCTCACTGTAATGAAAAGATACCTGGAAAAAGCGCTTAAGCTTTCACCAGGATATTACAGTGCACTCCATCTCACTGGGGTTTACTACTACAGCACAAAGGAACCTGTACAGGCATATAAATATTTAAAAAGTGCAATTGATGGATATGGAAACCAGCCTTCATTTACAAGAGAGGATTTTTACAGCGAAACTGAAAAAATAGGTGAAACCAATGCTTACATGGGTCATATTTTCTACTACTATTTTGACAGAGTAAAAAGCCGGAAAGGCGCCCTTGACGATGAAATGTTAGATGACAATGTGGAAAAGCTGGCAAATTACGCCATAGCTGAACAGTACTACATCCAGGCTTCTAACCAGGATTATAATTCTCCAGAGCTGAATTACAATCTGGGTCGCATATTTTACCTTAAACAGAATTACACCATGGCACTTGACAGATGGCTTCACCTTTACGATGATGCTGTAAAATCCCCTGAAATTATGATGTCAATTGGAAACGCCTTTTATCACAATGGAAACTATGAATCAGCTAAGGGAGAATACCTTAAGCTGGCATCAATTCTTGAATATGAAGCTGAAAAAATAAAAATAGCTGATGAGTCAAAACAGAGACATGTAAAAATTCTTCAAACATTATCATCTGCCTATAACAACCTTGGAGCAGTTTACCAGAATCTTAATGATGCTCCAAAGCGGGATCTTGCCTACTGGAAGTCCATTGACTATATGCAGGCTCTTAAAAAAGAGAATGAATACGCAAGAGTAAACATGGCCAGATCGAGCAGAAATGCAGAGCCATTACTTGATGAAAATATTCCCTTTAGTATTGATATATTCAGCGAAGAGATGAGAGGGCTTTAAAAACCTTTAATAAAAAAATCAAAGTTCCTTATTTCTGTGCTTTAAAATAGAATATTCAAATCCATCAACAAGCACAATAAATGAGGCGTGATTAATATTTTCCGACATTGCATATACTTTCCAAAGCTCCTCACCATTTGTAAAAATAATAGTAACCTCAACCTCTGTACTTGTTCCTCTTTGTGCACCAAGTACTTTTGCACGATAATCCACAAGTTTTATTTTGGCTATTTCAGGAAATAAAGGGACAAGTGCTTTTCTTAACACATTTGCAAGAGCATCAACAGGGCCATTCCCATTTGAAGCTTCATGAATCGAAATCCCATCTGCCATAATATGAACTGTAGCCTCTGGTGTAACACCATTGTCAATGAGCTTATAATTTCCAGTTATTGTAAAGGGCGGATCATATCTATCAAGAGACCTTGCAAGAGCAAGAGCCTTGGTTGCATCTTCAACATAATTATTGATCATAAATTTTCTCCATTTAAATCATAGCACCTGTTTCAATATCTATTTTTTCTACTTTGCCACTTAAATACTGCAAAACAATACCAGAAGGGTTGATAATATATTCACACAAATCCTTTGCTACTTTATGATGCCACACTATTGTGCCTTTTAATATATCCACTTTAATAAAAAAATAATTCTCTGATTCATCTATAAAAATTAAATAAATAAAGTCCTGAAAAACCCTGTAAAGAAATGCCCTTCCAGGAATGTCCCACAAAGTTAAACCATCATTTTTATTTACTGTTATAAAAATACCGTTTTTTTCTCCGGACTCAAACGCTATAAAAAACCTGCTGCTGTCTTCTATAACTCCGTTTAAAAAACCAGGATCATCAACCTTTTTAATCCACAGTTTTTTGCCACTCTCAATGCTTTTACATAAAAGCACATTGGAGTGGCAATCAAAATAGAGAATATGCTCATCCATTCTGATTATTTGTGAATTTTTATTATCCATTCATATCCTTAAATCATATTCAGAGAAACCAGAGCCTCTGAAATTATTTTGGAAGCCTCCTCAGAAGACACCTCACCCATATTCAGCACCATGTGATAATTTAATGGATCAGAATTTTCATACTTAAGAAAATCCCTTATATAGCTGTCCCTCTCCTTATCCTTGGTAACAATAGCCTGCTCAGCCTCTTTGATTGGCATGCCATACAAATCATTAAGCCTCTTTACCTTCCATCTTGCAGGAGCAATTAATCTTACATGAAATCCATTGGCAAGCCCCTTTGTAATAACATTACCTGCTCTTCCTACAATAATCACATTGCCATTATAGGCCATTGTTCTTACTATTTCAGCAAGTTTTCTATATATTGCAACCTGTGTGGGAAACTTGCTAAAAGATGTTTGAAAAAGCTCAGTAAGCTGATTCCTGGCATTACTTGTAAGAGTATCAGCAAGACATTTTGAAAGCCCCAGATCCTCTGAAAGCTTGTCAAGCAGCTCCTTGTCATAGGATGCCCATTCAGGTGTAAACTTTTTTATACTGTTAAGATTGTTGACTATTTTTTCAGAAACCTCAAAAGCACCAACTCCATATTCCCTGGAAATGGTAATAAAAGGTTTTTGTGGCTCTACCTCAATGTTTTCAATAAAGTTTTTTTGATGCTCCCAATAGGCAAACTGATTTCTAATGTGACTTTCCATTGTTTTTTTCATATCTATATATCCCCCTATTTTTATATATAATTTATCTCAAGATGTAACAGAAAAATTTAATAAACATAAATCCTGACAATTATAATACAACTTTTATTTTAAAATAAACCTGATTTTGTATTTTTTTCAATGTACAAAGTTGTATTATACAATATAACAAAAAAAACTTCTTATGGAACCAAAAAATTAATTAAATTCTATTTTTTATAATATCCAATAGCCTGTCCTACTCTTACCTTTTCTCCTCGCTTAAAAGATTTAAAATCAATCATGCCCTTTTCAAAAAGTATAATAACAGTAGAGCCCATATTAAAAACTCCAACCTCTTCTCCCTTATTAATCACAGGTTCTTTACCTTCAGGATAAATAACCTCATTTCTTTTTCTTAAAAATTTATTTGTTACAACATTATCATAGGGAATTGATATTTTCCCTACATTAAGGGCTCCGATCTTGCATACAGCTGTCATGCCCTTTCCTGTGTCAATATATGTGACAAGCCTTTCATTTACAACAAAGAGCCCCTTTAATGATTTTACCACAGATTCCTGAACAGAATAAAGTTTACCTGGTATGTTATAAAATCCGGTTATTTTGCCTGAAACCGGGGAATGAATTCTGTGATAATCTCCCGGAGATAAATAGAGAGTAATAAATTTACCATCAATAAAGCTTTCAGCCATAACAGAGGGAATCAAATCCCTTAGGGAATAATCAAGCCCCTTGGCCTGAATCATAATATCTTCAGTAATATCGCCAAACTCATCTATTCTTGAGTCAGTTGTTGCAACTACTGATTTTTCATCCTTATCAACTATCAGTACACCATCCTTAAGCTTTCGTGTAAAAAAACTGTTCAGGTTTTTAAAACCCTTTTCAGGTATTACTGCTTCTTCAATGCTTACTCCGAATTTTTTTGAATACCACCTGATTAACATATTCATAAAAACCGGTGGAAGAGGAATAAGGGCAATATATCCAAAAACCCTTGAAATAAAACTTTTTGGTAAAATGCCCATAATTATCTGGCTTAATTTTTGATTTTTCATTTTTTCACCTGAAAATATTTATTATAATATATAAACAATCCAGCCCCTGCTATGTAAAGAGAAATTCATCTTTGTATTATACTTCTTGCCATAAAATTGCTCTGACCCCTCTGCCAGACCCCATAAATTCCCCAAAAACAGATTCTCTTCCCCAGTCATTCCTACGAATGCAGGAATCTCATACAACGGATTCTCATTCATGAGCTTACTAAAAATGAATTTTTCTGTAAATATGTCTCCCTTGTTAAGGGGAGTTGAACTTTATGCTACACACTAATCTTTCTTTTCTTTTGCCACAGAGGCACAGAGGACACAGAGCTTAGGTTTTTATTTTTACGAAGATTTTTTCATCTATGTTACTGCAAGCCCACCACTTATTTGATACAAAAAGTTTCAAAAACATCACCGCAGGTGATACCTTTTTAGCCAGCTTGTTTGAGTCGAGTCCAGCGCAGCTGGCGAGATGAGTTCTGGCGTTAGCCTATGTGGCGCTTGAGCATCGTCTTTTTTATGTCGCTTTTTGTGACGAAACAAAAAGTGACAAATAAATAGCTAAAAACTAGCTATAAACTGCTATGAATTTATTCAACAAATTAGATTAATCAGCAGAAGGCTGGATGCAGAGAAAATAAAAGCATTAACTAAAATAATTTAAAAAAATGGGGTCAGAGCCTAAAATTGAGATATTATAAAAAACTATAAAAAAACATTGATTCATTTCTAATCATATATGAAAAAGACACTGACATTATAAAAATTTTCAGTACATAATTGTACTAAAACAAACCGGAAACATTATACTTATATGAAAGATAAAAAATACTGGCTTTTAAAAACAGATCTCTTTTCCCCCCTTGATGAAGAGGGATTAAATCTTATTGCAGAAAACTCCCTTACATTTGAAAAAAATCAGGATGAACTTATATTTTCAGAAGGGGACAAAAGCGAAAACCTCTACATTCTCACAGAAGGAACTGTTGAGATCTTCAAAACAGACACTGACAGAAACATTTCAGTAATAGCAGAGCTTACACCAGGAGATATTATAGGAGAGCTGGAATACTTTACCGGAAATCCCTATAATGCTTCTGCAGTTGCATCTGAAAAATCCTCCTTTCTTCAGATATCAGGCAATTTTAAAGAAATTCTGGAAAAACGCCCGGAAATATCAGCAACAGTGCTTTACCAGTTTCTTAAAACCTTTTCAGGACGCCTGAGAAAAGCAAACATCCTTGTAAAAGAAAACTCTGCTCTGGTACAGGAATTAAAAAGACAGGTTTATGGAGATAAGCTTACTGGGCTTTACAATAAAACATACCTTGAAGAAACACTGCCTGACCTCATTACAAACAGATCATACCCTGTTGCGCTTCTTCTAATGAAGCCGGACAATTTCAAAATGATAAATGATACATTTGGACATGAGGCTGGAGA
>JBBAGC010000021.1:0-12688 GCA_041655115.1 Spirochaetota bacterium
AGGATTCATGTATGTACCCAAAAATTTAGAAAGATCCAAAATAATTATCCATCTTCATGATTACAACAGGTATCCTGAAAAAGATTCGGTTAAGCTTCTTGATGACAGATGCGCACATCTGTTCCTCATCCTTCGTGGCCATGAGATGATTAAAAATCGCAGTAAAGATGAAAGCGAAGATCGTGCACTGGGATTTATTGTGGAAAATATAATTGATCTGCAAACATATTATGTCAGATCTGTTTTTCTCGATGTTTACAGATCTATAGATTTTTTGCGCCTTGCTGATTTTATCGACTGCTCTGATATTGGAATAGTTGGTAAAGGCTTTGGTGCTGCTGCCGGACTTTTTGCAGCAATCTATTCTGACAGAGTAAAGGGAATAGTAATGGACTCTCCACTCTTTTGCAATATCCCTTTAATACAAAACCTTTCTGAAAGCGATGTGGCGCGTGAAATAAACGATATTATTGCCATACAAAAAAATAAAAAAGGACAGATTAAAAAAAATCTCACCTACTTTGACATTATTAATTTTTCCGATAATTTTAAATGCCCTGCACTTTTCATAACAGGCCTTAAAGATACATCCTCACCAACTGAATGTGTAATGGGACTCTTTAACAGGCTGCAGTGCGAAAAATATATAGAAGTATATCCTGATGAAGGTGAAAAACCCGGAGGGGATAAACAAAGGAAAGCATCAATAAAATGGATCGCTGATATTATAACACATTCATTTGCGCTTAACCGAAATAGCAGAAGCTAATCCCCTACAAGATAGGGAACAAAGTTGGCTCTGCCTATTTCCTCTTCAAAATAGTCAGAATCCTTCTTTTTTACAAACCTTTTAATAACATGATTATTTGTTTTATCATCCACAGGTATAACAAGAATTCCCCCTGGATTGAGCTTTTCTAACAATTCCACAGGAAATATTTTTACACCTGCTGCAACAATAATCCTGTCAAAATTTCCTTCAATAGAATTAAAATCATCGCTATTTACAATTTGCACATTGCTATATTTTAAGCTAAAAATAACCCCTCGTGACCTGTCTGCCAGCTCTTCTATCCGCTCCATGCCTATAACATGACTGGAAAGCTCTGCAAGAATCGCAGCCTGATACCCTGACCCTGAACCAATTTCAAGCACCCTTTCATCCCCTGTAAGCCTTAAAGACTGAACCATTGAAGCCACAACAGACGGTGTGGATATGGTTTGCCCAAAACCTATAGGCAGGGAAGTATCATCATAGGCCCTATAGCAGAGAGCATCAGAAACAAAAATATGCCTTGGAACCTTTAGCATTGCCTGAAGCACAGAGCCGGAAGAAATACCCTTTTGTTCCAGCTTACGCACCATATTAACCCTGGCATTACTCATCCTGTCATTGCTGCTATGGTACAAAATATCCTCCCCATTCAATACCCTGCTGCCCCCTGAATTCAGCCTCAATTTTTACATCAGCCCACCATCCACGAAAAGATGGAAGCTTATATGTATTATAAACAAGAACATATCTCATCTCATCAAGATTTCTTATGTTATCATAAATTTGTCGCAACCTGTCTATTTCCGCAGGACGAATTACTGCTCCACCTGTTCCTGCTGCAATATTAACAAGCACTGAATCAGGCTCCTTGATTGAAATTATATAAATTGGGATATAATGTTCTTTTGCATAATCCATAATAATTTCAGGAGTGTACTGCCTAAAGGAATCGTCATCAATGGAGCCATCAGTAATAAAAACCACTCCCCGTCTATTAATCTGCGGTACAAGGCTGGAAAGGCCTGCGTAAAGGGCAACACCAGTTGACTTGCCATTTGCATAGTCCCTCTTCCTAACAGCATCAAGCGTTTTCCTTCTGCTCCAGTCAAAGTTATTCCCTGTCCATACATCGTTGTTAAAGTTTATCAATTCAAGAGAGTCATTCTTCTTCATCTTTTGAAGCACAAAATCTGCGAACCAGGACAAGTCATTGTGATATGCCCTCATAGGTTCAGATCTGTCTATAATCATTGAAAAAGAAGCACTCACTGGTTTGTTCTTTAAATAATCTGTATAAATATTTGTGATAGGAGAGCTATCCTCTGTAATTTTAAAATTTTCAGAAACAAGCCCCTTTACAGGCTTTCCATCTCTGCCTTTAATATTCATATAAAAAGCAACAACAGGGAATTTTTTTATATCAACAGATGTAATCTCTATTTCCATATTTGTATAAAGTTTTTCAACAGGAGAAAAGCTGTACAGCATGTCAGGTATGGAATCAATAACATACATATAGCCTTCGCTATCTATGCAGGATGCAACTGAACGCTGGAACCTGCTATTGTCACCCCATGAATCAAAAAGCTTTGTAGTGCTGCTGGAAGTATTATGTATTATGAGTCCGGAGGTTTCATCTGCAATTACAATGTTATCACCATTTATAGAAATTCCCCTGGGAGATTTAATTTCTCTGTTTTTTATATCAGTAATATAATTTCCATATTCATCATAAACTGCTATTTTAGCACCATCTGTATCAGTAACATAAACCCTGTTATTCAGAAAAGCCACACCAGAAGGGTTACTAAACTCGCCTTCATACTTTCCCTTTTTCCCAAAGCCTAAAATAAAATTGCCCTTTTCATCAAACTTCTGAACCCGGAAGTTGCCACTGTCAACAACGTATATATGCCCCTTTTTATCAAAGGTAAGACCCTGTGGTCCATGAAAAGAGCCTTCCTCTGAACCGGAAGATCCAAACCTGCCAATTATTTTCCCTGAAGTATTAAAAAAATAAACAGCATTCCCTTTAAAGTCAGCTACAGCAAGCGTACCTTTGTAATAATCTATCCCATATAATCCGCCCTTTATATTAGGCCTGAAAATATCAATGCCCTTTCCATTGGGATCTATCTTGACAACCCTTGGGGAGGAAAAAGAAGTGAGGTAAATATTTTTTTCATTATCAAGTGTGATGTCTATAGCATCAGGAAAGCCAAACCTTTTCATATCACGAGAACCAATCTCTTTTTGTAAAACATATTCATTGGAAAGGTCATTGCCAGGCGCTGTTCCGCGATAAAGAAGGCTGTCTATTCTGTTTTTTGCAGCAATACTGTCAGGATAGATTTGAATGGCTTTTTGTAATTCCTCAAGTGCGCTATTTTTAAATCCTGCCAGCTTATAGGATCTGGAAAGAAAATCCCTTGCAGTATAATAATCAGGGTACTCCTGCAAGGATTTTTTAAAAAACTCAACAGCTGCAAGGTACTGCATATTGTTAAAATATACAATCCCCTTGCGAAAATGCTCCTTTGCCACCTCAAATTTTACAAAACTTCCATCATTGGAATAAATTGAAGCAGCAGGGATAACCAGGAATATTAAAATATAGATGATTGCAAACAAGCGTTTTAAGGGCATAAAAAGATTTTCCTTCCCCTATAATGATAAAAATAATATAAATTTTTAGATATTATATTTATCGGCATAACTGAAAAAAACTTCATTTAATAAGACATAATACTTATCTTAAATTGCAATATTGTCAATAAAGAATTTTTTGATTTTGAAAGGTAAAGTTTTGAAATGTTATGCTCTGACCCTATTTCTTTAGTCTTCTTCTCGATACAGCTTTGTGAACCACTCGAAGTACAGCGAATCGATTATGATCGGTTACCTAACGCCGACGCAGTCAGTGTATCGAGGTAATGTTCAGGATTCTCTTCTTCTGTCATTCCTGCGAATGCAGGAATCTCATACAATAGATTCTCTCCATGAGATTCCGGTATTCCGTTACCGCTACAACCGGAATGACAAAAAAGCATTTTTTATTGCTCTGACCCCTTAATCCGCCTTCTTCAAGACCTCACCCCGGCTCTGCCGCGCCCTCTCCACATGGAGAGGGCTTTGAATCATAAAATTTCATGAAACTAAAAAATTCAATACTTACAGAAAATTCATGTCATAATCCCCTCTTCCCTGTTGCGGGGAAGAGGGTTAGGGAGATGGGGTCTTAAAGAGTATTTGCCTTCTTCTCAATGCAACTCTACTGTTAAAAGTACAGTGACTCTATGGGATCAGCCCTTAAACTACTTCCTCTTAATAATTTTTTTTAAAAACTTTCCTGTATATGAAGCTGTGACTTTGCATATATCCTCAGGAGTACCTGTTGCAACAACTGTTCCGCCAGCATCACCGCCTTCAGGGCCAAGATCAATAACCCAGTCTGCAGTCTTTATTACATCAAGGTTGTGCTCTATGATAATAACACTGTTTCCCTTTTCTACAAGGGAGTTAAGAACCTCTAATAACTTCTTTATATCCTCAAAGTGAAGCCCTGTTGTAGGCTCATCAAGAATATAAACAGTTTTACCAGTACTCCTTTTTGAAAGCTCTGTAGAAAGTTTAATCCTCTGAGCCTCCCCGCCTGACAGGGTTGTTGCAGGCTGGCCAAGCTTAATATATCCCAAACCCACATTCTGGAGGGTTAGCAGCTTTGAAATAACAGAGGGAATATTTTCAAAAAAAGGAACAGCCTCATCAACAGTCATATCCAGCACTTCAAAAATATTTTTACCCTTATATCGTACTTCAAGTGTTTCGTGATTATACCTTTTCCCTTTGCACACATCACAGGTAATGTACACATCAGGTAAAAAATGCATTTCAATTTTTTTTACTCCATCACCACTGCATGACTCACATCTTCCACCAGCTACATTAAAGGAAAATCTTCCCGGCTTATACCCCCGCACTTTAGCTTCAGGCAGCCTGGAAAACAGTTCCCTTACAGGAGTAAAAAGTCCTGTATAGGTTGCAGAGTTTGACCGTGGAGTACGGCCTATTGGAGACTGATCAATATCAATTACTTTATCAATATGTTCAGTACCTGTAATTTCATCAAAATCGCCGGGATACTCCCTTGATCTCATTATAAGACCTGAAAGTGCCCTGTATAGTATTTCAATTACAAGTGAAGATTTTCCTGATCCGGAAACACCTGTAACTGCTGTGAATACCCCCAGAGGGAATTGCACATCTATATTTTTAAGATTATTTTCCCTGGCACCCTTTACTGTAATAAATCCCACAGGAGTTCTGCGTAAAGAAGGAAGAGGAATGCTTTTTTCTCCTGAAAGATATTTGCCAGTAAGGGATTTTTTAGAATTTTTTATTTCCTCCGGTGTTCCTGCAGCAACAATATAACCGCCATTTAAACCAGCACCAGGACCAAGATCCACAACATAGTCAGCAGCATTAATGGTATCCTCATCATGTTCTACCACTATAACCGTATTTCCTATATCACGAAGAAATTTAAGCGTATCAAGAAGCTTTTCATTATCGCGCTGATGAAGGCCTATACTCGGCTCATCCAGCACATAGAGAACCCCTGTAAGACTTGACCCGATCTGCGTAGCAAGCCTTATCCTTTGTGATTCTCCACCTGAAAGGGTTCCAGCTGCCCTGTTAAGAGTAAGATACTCTATGCCTACATCATTAAGAAATTTAAGACGGGATTTAATCTCTTTTAAAATCTGTTCAGCTATTTTTTTCTCAGTTTCATTAAGATCTATATTCATAAAAAACCTATAGGATTCCTTAATGGACATGGCAGAAACATCATCAATGCTTTTTCCTGAAACCAGAACAGAAAGGCTTTCCGGCCTTAATCTTTTGCCATTACAGCCTGGACAAACCTTGTTGGACATATACTTTTCCATCCATGCCCGCATATCGTCTGAGGCTGTTTCCCTGTACCTTCTGTCAAGATTTGGAATAACACCTTCAAAGGATCTGGCAAACTTAAACTCCGAGTTCTTTCTTTTAATATCGTAATTCACCTTTCCGCCATTAGTACCATAAAGAATAACCTTTTTTACTTTTTCTGAAAGATCTTTCCAGGGAGTAGCAGGATCAAAATTAAAGCTTCTGCCCAATGCTTCAATTGTATCAATATACCAGTAGCTTGTGCTTTTCCCCCAGACCTCAAGCACTCCGTCTTTTAAAGATTTTTCCGGATTTGAAACAATCCGCTCAGGATCAAAACGCATAAGATAGCCCAGGCCATCACAATCCTTGCAGGCTCCATAGGGTGTATTGAATGAAAATATTCGGGGAACAAGCTCTGGCATGGAAACACCACAATCAGGACATGAAAGAAGCGTGGAAAAAATTCTTTCCTCATCATCAACAAGCACAATAATAAATCCTTCAGACATTTCCATTGCAGTTTCAATCGAATCTGTAAGGCGCGACCTTATGCCGTCTTTTATAACCAGCCTGTCCACTATGATTTCAATTGTATGTTTTTTGTTTTTATCTATTTTTATTTCATCATCAACAGTAAATATTTCACCATCAATGCGAAGGCGCATAAAGCCATTTTTTCTTGCATTATCAATCTTATCAGCATGTTCGCCTTTTTTCCCGCGAACCAGGGGAGCAAGTATCTGAATCCTTGTGCCTTTTTTTATAGTCATTATAAACTCAACTATCTGATCAATAGACTGGGATGATATTTTTTTCCCGCACTTATAACAGTACGGCACCCCTACCCTTGCAAATAGCAGACGAAAATAATCATATACCTCTGTAACTGTTCCCACTGTGGAGCGCGGATTAGAGTGCGTTGATTTCTGCTCTATTGATATAGCAGGAGATAGCCCTTCTATAAGATCAACATCAGGCTTTTCCATGAGCCCAAGAAACTGGCGTGCATAGGAAGAAAGTGATTCAACATATCTCCTTTGCCCTTCAGCATAAATGGTATCAAATGCTAACGAGGACTTTCCTGAACCGGAAAGCCCTGTAATAACTACAAGCTTATCGCGCGGTATTTCAAGAGAGATATTTTTGAGATTATGTTCCCTGGCACCTTTAATAATGAGCTTTCGATCTGTCATATTAAAGTTACATTTACTGAACCACACATGGGACAAAGAGTGCCTGATTCATAATCATCATCTAAATCATGAATACTGTCTTTTCTTTTAATAATAACATCGTCCCAGCGATAGTCACATTCCTCACAGGCGTAACTTATATTTATCTTTCGCTCAACTGGAGGCTCATCAGAGTCATAATCCTCGTCGATTCCATAGTCACTATCATCTGAATCAGAAAGCTCTTCCTCATTGTAGTTTTCTTCGTAATAATCGTCCTCATAGACTTCATCATCATAATCTTTTTCCATATAGTCATCAGACATAGCAAAACCTTACCTTTTTAATGATTATTTGTATCCTGAAAGAATGCCAGAAAACAGCATTCTCCATTAAACAACAGAAAAAAAGCATATCTTTTTGTCAAAAGGTTTTATGTACTAATCCAAAATTTTCAGATTGTGTTTCATGCTTTTTTCAGATATTCCGGAATTAATAGGCTTAATTGAGTTAATGTCAAAATTTTCAGGATAAATAATAATATCCCATATACCCCATGTTCCAGGCGTTTCTGAATATTCATACATAATCAATTCAAAGCTTCCTTCATATGTGAATCTGAAAGGGAGAGATGTTTCAAATATTTTTTCATTATAAAGCTCATTTTTATCAAGAGAGGCTATAAGATGCTCTTTTTTATTTTTATCCCTTATAAAGAGTTTTATATATGACAGATGAGGATAGGAATTTTTTTTAAATTTTACAAAATCGATTCCAAGAATATATCTTTTGTTTCTGGAAAGGCCTGAAATGTTAAAAACACCTCTGTAATCCATAAAATAAAAAGCATTGTTATTAAAAACAGGCCCTCTGTCAGGGATTAGCTCTAATCCCCTTGCCTGAGCCCAGTCTGTAATATTTTCATGCGTAAGCGTTTTTACATAACCGCTTTTTTTTACATCAATCATTTCACTAATAGAATTTATTATTATAATGCTTTCTATGCCTTGTGAATAGCTATTGCCCACAGGTGCTAAAAGCAGAAAACACAGCAGGAGCCTGATTAAAATTTTAAATTTTACTGAAATCATATAAATTTCTTTAAATAATTATTATATACTAATCCAGGTATTTTTAAGAGAAGAAACTTCCGGGCTGCCTAAAATATTTATCAAGCCCCTACAAGCTTGATAAATATTGACAGTCCTTGAAATTATTTTATCAGCTGCATTACCTTATCAGCATTAAGATTGGAAAAATTTTCAGCATTTACCCCGCTTTCCCGGAATATATTATTTATATCAGCTAAAAGGTTTTCCGGCTTTTTACTGCCAGCCAAATCAGAGGCAATAATATTATCAACCTCAACCTGTACTCTGGTTAGCCTGCTAATATCATTGTTGATCATTGCAGTAACATCTTTTCTCCCAGCTGCTACACTTTCACGGGAAACATTTTCCCCAATATATTCTTTAAGAACCTGGGAACCTTCAAAGGTAGTGTTTCTAAGAATTTCTCCGGATTTTTCTTCAAAAGAACCAGTTTTCTGAATAAGATCAAGACCGTCCCTCATTATCTGGTTTCTTGAAAGAGATGTTTGAATATCCTTAACTTCTTTTTCAATTGATTCTATTCTTGAGTTTACTTTTTTTGTAATATCAAGAGAATCAGTTTTCATCTCTCTGCTGGTTTTATCAGGAGATGCTTCATCAAGTTTTTTTTGATTATTAATTTTCTGGGCTGATCCCAGCAGGCTATCTGCAGATATCTTCATTTTACACCCTCCATTGTGTTTATATATTTATGTACACAATACTCCTTTTTACAATTTATATATCAAATAAATATTTGTCAATAAATTCATTAATAATTATGAACCTGCTCTGACCTCTACCATGTAAGTATTCCAATCATTCCAATATTTATTCAATCTATAAAAGCTGATGAAGCTTTTTATTCAAAATCCTCTTTTTTCAATCCAGATTGTCGTATAATAGACATAAAAGTCCCCATAGGAATCTCCTTCCTGGGATGAGGTATTATTACTATATAGCTCTCTTTAATAAATTTACAATGACTCCCTTTTTGAGACCTGAAAATAAATCCATTTTTTTCAAGGATATTAATTATCTCACGGGAAGATAAAAGCTTAGACATTTACAAAATACTCCCCAATCATAACATTATCAATTTTAGTATAAGCAGGATGATCATTGCCCTCAAAGTATAACTCTACCGCTTCAATAAGATTGCTTACTGCCTTATCTATTGTTTCTCCAAAGCTTGAAATGTCAATATTCAGACATTGAGCAACATAATATTTATCTTCTTTCCAGACAGTGTATTTAATATTTTTCATTATGCATACCCTATTCCCTTAAAATAACTCTATCACCTGGTTTGCTAAAGGCAAAAAAATAATAATATTTTTTACACTAAAATATATATTCAGCAATTATTATTCTCTTAAACTTAATAAATATTATTTAATGGCTACTGTCAACAAAACTTCTCCCCTGTATTTTCAAGCCTCCATTCTGTTATTTTCGGCTTAACTTACTGTCCTGATTATCGAGGAAGGTTCAGTGATCTGTCTCGAAGAAAAGGGTTAGGGAGATGGGGTCAGAGCAATAATTTATAAAAAAAAATTAATCCGGTATGGTAAACTTAAAATCACTACCTTTTCCTAATTCGCTTTCTACCCATATCTGACCACCATGTCTTTCTAATAACTCTTTGCAAAGAGATAACCCAAAACCTGAGCCTTTTTCTCCATCTGTCCCAACAGCTATAATCTCATCTGTAAAGTCCCAGAGTCTTGAAATTTTATTTTTATCAATCCCAACTCCATTGTCTGATACTGTAATAATTGTGCCTGATTGGCCTGATTCTGCGTAAATACCTATTTGTCCATTATGATTGGTAAATTTTATAGCATTAGAAATTAGGTTTCGTAATACTGTTTTCAGCATATTTACATCTGCAAAAACTTCTATTTTCTCCGTTTCAAAATAGTTTATTGATAGATCTTTTTTATTCATGTATATATTAATTTTCCCTATCAAGTCATTAACAAGCTTGCTTAAATCAATTTTTTGTTTATCTATTATTACTTTATCTGTTAAAGCCTTAGACCAGAGAAGCAGATCTTCCAACAGGTGATAGGTATTATGGGATACCTGATTTATTATTTTAATCTGCTTTATAATCTCTGCTTTATCTAATTCGTCAAAATTTTCCAATAAAAAATCGGAAAAGCCTAATATTGAATTAAAGGGTTGCCTTAAATCATGAGCAAGTATAGAAAGAAAGCGGTCTTTATTTTTATTTAAAGCTATTAGTTCCTCTTCATTTTCCCTTAATGTCTGTTCTATTAATTTTATAGGTGTAATATCCTTTATAAAGCCAATTGCTGTAGTATCATTCAGCCTTGATGCATCAAGTAAACCAATAAAAGTTGTCCCATTTTTTTTAATAAACCCAGCCTCTGCAGAATGTTTTTCTGCCTGTTGTATAATATCAAGAGATGCTTTTATTTTGTCTCGATATTCTTGTGATACCAGGCGATTTTTATGAGTTGTTATTAATTCATCTCTGGTGTAGCCTAAAAGCTTACATGCTGCAGGATTGACATCTATAATATAATTATTCAAATCAGTAACTAAAATTCCGTCAGGCGCGTTTTCTATATAGGTACGAAATTTTTTTTCACTTTTTATTAAATCCTCTTCAGCCTTTATTCGTGCTTTCCACTGCTTGCTTAATATTTTTAATAGAAACAGAATAAGAACAATTCCTATAATTAAAGTAATAGAGTGAATTAAAACTATATTAATAATTTCGTTTTTTATCAGTTTGTTTAGGTTTGCTGAGGGGACAGAGACAGATA
Source organism: Spirochaetota bacterium (assembly GCA_041655115.1). Classification (GTDB taxonomy): domain Bacteria; phylum Spirochaetota; class UBA4802; order UBA4802; family UBA5550; genus JBBAGC01. The sequence goes on from JBBAGC010000021.1 coordinate 10,775, forward strand.
TACCACCCATTATATCCCCTATTTTATAGTTCTGATGTCCATGGCATTTAAGGCATGTAGCATCTGCCTTAAAGGGTTTGACATAGCGAAGATATTCAATATTATCAATTGTTTCATTGCTGCTTACCATGGTTTCCCCTTTTTCAAAAGCTATCAACGCCTGTTTTTCAAAGCTGTCCGGGGTATTCATAGGGTTAAAGGGTCTTAAGCTGATTAATCTCCCTTTTAAATTATATTCTTTATATGACAAATCCAGTGCCTGTCGCATTACATAAGCCGGATTCATAAGTGTAAGCTTTTCGCCTTTATCAGTTGTAATATCTCTGTTTTGTACTTTAAGAAAAGGGTTAGGTTTAGTATGCTCTGAAACAGGGACATATACTCCACCCTGTTTAGCTATCCAACGACGGAATGTGGTATCTTTATCATGGGCTATCTGGGCAACTATATTTTCAAGCTGGCTTTTATATGAATAGTTATCATTTATACGCATACAGGATATTAAAAGAATAGCAATTATCCAAATAGCGACTATTATTATTCTGATTATTCTTAATTGCTTCATTATTGTTACCCGGTGTTTTATTGCTTATAATATTTTTGAGATTTATGTCCAATGAATTTTGAAGTATAATATTATTAATATTCTCTGAATTTAAATGGTATCACAAAGTTTTACCTTTTAATTATTATATGAACATGATAAAATATTATCTCGCCTAACATAAAACCTAAGTTTGGCTAAACTACTTCAAACTGTATATAACAGCTAATAATATTTCAATAAAATTTTATAAGGAGATTTGTTTATTGGAGATTATGCTTAAACAGGCTGAGCACACATTTTAGCACGGGAAATATTATTTTTCCATATAACTTAATGCTGATGAAGTAAATTTTTTAAAATCTTCAATATTATGATTTATAATAGATTCCAGTATTGATACATTAATTTGCTGATAATCATGTACCGCAATATTTCTGAAGCCAACCATTTTTTGAAGATTAATACTTAAACTTTGATCTATAACATTGTTTTCCATTAATATTATGAATACATCTCTGGAAACACGAGGAGTCCGAAATTTGTTCATAGAAATAATATAATTGCCAATATCTATAGAAAGTTCACAGGCTCGCTGAATATTTAAAACTATTGAATCCTGCTTTGTATAATTACCCAGATTTAATCTATTCCCATCATACTCTTCATATACCCTGGATATACATCTTTCCATAGACTCTATTTTACTTATAATGACATCCATACATCCTCGCCATACTTTACCTTTATTACAACTTCACGCTCTTCATTTAATTTTATATAAGAAGAAAGGGCTTTCATCTCATTTTCAAGCCTTAAACTTTCATCTCTGGAAAATAGCACCTTCCCCTTTTTTAAAATCTCTATCCGTAATAGATCAGTAACTTCCCAAAAATCAACCAGATGAATATCCTGTTTCACCAAAACAGAAAGCTCTGTAGAAATATTATAAAACTCAAGAGGAGAAATACTTTTATCTGTTAATACAGCTAAATCAATATCACTCTCTATATTAAAACTATCACCAGCAGCAGAACCAAATAAATAAATTACCACTGGACTAATCTTCTCTTTTAAATAATCAGTAAGAAGATTAATTTTATTTTTAAAATTGCATACATCATTCATATATATAAAATAACCGAATAAATAATTTTGTCAATAGATTCTAACTTAACCTCAAATTTTCAAAATAAGTCAGCCTATTTATTAATATTAATTCTTATTGGATGGGCAAAATCAGCTTTCAGCTTTTTAAGCCCCTGCATAAGTTTAAGATTAATTTCCTGCTGTATGTCCATATACACAGAATAGCTGCTGCTTTTAACATAATAGACTACCTCAAAATCAAGGCTGGAATCACCAAACTT
>JBBAGC010000022.1:0-12419 GCA_041655115.1 Spirochaetota bacterium
ATATTGTATTTGTTCTGATAAACGCAGAAAAAAAAGGCTATGCTGTTGATAAAAGCATTTTAAATAGTGCGGTTTTATTTCTGCAAAAATATTTAAAAGAACCGCATAAAGACGAGTATAGCTATATTCTTGAATCTATCTCTTTTATAAACTATGTTTCATCCCTTGCCGGGAAAGGGGACAGGTCTTTATCAAAACTTCTTCTTGAAAAAAAAGATTCTCTGTCAATTAGAGGGAAGGGATTTTTGGCACTCTCTCTTGCTATTCAAAGAAGGGTGGATGATTATAAGAAGGACAAAGATATTACGGATTTAATGGACAGCTTTAGAAACAGCATGGAAATTACAACTCAAAAGATTATGTTTCGCGAAGAGGTTTCTGGCGCATACAGAAGGGCCTTTTATACAAAAGGTTCAGCCCTGGCAGCTGTATTAACCTGTTACATGAGGCTTGATGCAGATAATCCTCTTATTCCTGGAATGGTGAAGCATATAATTGACAGCAGAGCAAATTCATTCTGGGGAGATACTCACAGTATTGCTTTTTTATCCATGGCACTTGATGAGTATCGTGAAAAGTATGAAAAAAAGGGAGAGGGGAAAATTACAGGAAAGGTTTCTATTAATTCAAAGGAGATCTTCTCTAATTACTTTCCTGCAAATTCTATTTCCTTATTTACAGGCACAAAGAGTTTTGATGAGCTCTATGCAATAGGTAAAGAGGAAACAGATTATCCATTAGTTTTTAATATGCAAGGGAGTGGAAGATTGTACTATACAGCTTCCATGCAGTATTTCCCTTCTGCTGCTGAAACCTTACCGCGTGATCAGGGTCTGGAAGTAAGAAGAATAATATATGATCTAACAACAGCTGATGAAAACAACCCCTTTGGTAAAGAAGTTAAAAAATCTCTTAAAAGGGGAGAGGTATATTTGTGCAAATTAATAGTGGTGAATCCAAAGCCCTATTATAATGCAATAATTGTAGATCCCATACCTTCAACAGTTGAAATAATAAATACAGCCTTTGCAACAGAAAAGGGTTCTTTGGGTGCTTATGAAACAAAGCAGAGCGGTGCAAATTACTGGTGGGCCTATTCAAATCCTCTGATTGAATACAGGGATGATATGGTTATAATTACTGAAAATTACCTTTCACCTGGTATGCATGAATACACATACCTTATAAGGCCTGTTATAAAGGGTAAGGCAGGGATTCCATCTTTAAATGCCAAGCTTATGTATGAGCCGGAGATTTTTGGAAGAACAGGCAAGAGGGTAATTGATGTTAAATAGCCTTTGTCATTTTTTCAAAGAGGAATTTGTGCAGAGCCTGCTTTGACTATGTTCACTGGTTAATCAATGAAGCATCAGAGTTATAAAAATGGTAAAAATAAAAATAATCCTAAGAGCAGGGGTAAGGCTTATTCCTCTGCTTGTAATTGTTGCTTTGATTATTTTTTTAATCTGGCCTCTTTCTTCTCACAGATTAGGCAATAAAGGTTCTATCAGGGTTTTTTCTCAAGAGGGTTTTCTTTTAAGAGAATTTAGTTCCCCTTTAAGCGGAGCCTATGGTTTATGGCAGGATCTTGACAGGTTTCCTGAATTTATTATAAGAACTGTTGTGACTGCAGAGGATAAACGATTTTTTTATCATCCCGGTTTTGATCCCCTTGCAATGATGCGAAGTGCCTACCTTAATATTCGTGAAGGGGAAATTATTTCCGGTGGTTCAACAATAACACAGCAGCTCGTACGAGTGACTTATGATGATGTGCTGCCAGCAAACAGATATGCGAAAAAATTTGCGGAAATACTTTTTGCTTTCAGGCTGGAAGTAAATTCCTCAAAGAATGAAATACTTGAGGCTTACCTTAACAGGGTGCCAATGAAGTTTAATCAAAGCGGTCTTCCTGCAGGTGCGCGCAGAATATTTGGCAGGGATATTGAACTTATTAGTGAAAGAGAGGGGATTGCACTTGCTGTTTTAATAAGGGAAAATCAGTCATCAAAAGAAAATTTTGAAAAAAGATTTGCTTCCCTGATGATGAAAGTTTCAGGAAAAGAAGATGGTGATTTAAGTGATATAATTGAAAAAGTTTTTAGCACAGAAAAGTCTAACTACAGGGACAGCTTGTCAAAAACGCTTCATTTTGAAGATTTTATTAAATCAGTGAAAGTCAGTGCTAGCGGAGATATAAACACTACTATTTCAGGTAATTTGAATAATGAAATTTCTGAAATAATTTCAGCTGAGCTTAAATTTCTTCAACCACATAAAGTAGAAAACTGTTCAGTTATAGTTTTGAAACTTCCTGAAAAAAAAGGTGAAGAACTTAAACTGGCTGCAATGATAGGTTCAGAAAATTTTCATAGCTCTTTATCAGGGCAGGTAAATGGTTCTGTGGCAATACGTCAGGCAGGGAGCACCCTAAAGCCTTTTGTTTATGGTTATGCAATGGATCATCTTGGCTTGCGCTCCTATTCAATAATCAATGATGAACCAATTGCTATTAGTATAAAAGAAGGCGGTACATATTCTCCCAAAAACAACGACCTTAAATTTTGGGGTTCTTTAACATTAAGGGAAGCCCTTGCCTGTTCCAGGAATGTTCCTGCTGTGTATATGGTTAACAGGATTGGAGTAAACCAGTTTTATAAATTCCTTAATATTTCAGGGTTTACACATCTTGACAGGGAGCCTTCTTTTTATGGACCTGGCATTGTTTTGGGTACAGGGGGAGCTTCTCTTTTGCAGCTATGCAGGGCATATTCAGCAATAGCATCAGGCGGAAATTTATATCCTCTTTACATAGGAAAGGACAGTGATGGGGATATTGTTCTGGGTAAGAGGGAAAAGCTTTTTTCAGAAGAAAGCGCATTCAGGCTTACACATATTTTATCTGACAGAGAAGCAAGGAGAAGGGCCTTTGGTACAAGGAATTTTCTTGACTTTCCATTTCAGGTTGCGTCAAAAACAGGCACATCCAAGGATTGCAGGGATGCCTGGACAGTGGGCTTTACAAACAGGTATGTTGTTGGTGTGTGGGTGGGAAATTTTTCAGGTGAAAGAATGAATAATGTTTCGGGTGCCTGGGGTGCAGGGAGAATTTTTCAGCAGGTAATAAGGCATGTTACAGGCAGGGAGCATCCTGTTTTTAATATTCCTGATAATTTCAGAATGGTTAAAATATGCAGGGCAACAGGGCTTGAAGCAGGTATGGGTTGCAGGTATTTTATGGAGCCACTTGAAATTGATGAAACGCTTGATGGTAAATGTTCAGGGTGTGCAGGATCAGGGGTTTATGCATTATCGTCAATAGGAGAAGAAGAGGCAGAAATAGTTTCACCAGCAATGGGAGAGTCCTTTGTTATTGATCCTACTATTCCCTTAAAAAATCAGCAGATACCTGTTGTAATATTTTTAAGTAACAGGAATGGCACTAATGGAAATTATTCCTATTCTATAAATAATAATAATGCTATACCTTTAAAGGGAACTGTTAAAACTGTAGTAGATCCGGTTAGAGGTGAAAACAGGATAAGAATTTATCGTAATGGAGAGGTTATAAAAAGTTCTTTTTTTATGGTTGAGTAAGATCCGGAGACTGTTAAAATCAGGATTGATAAGGTTATATTAAAAGTTACATTTATATAATTACAGAGAAAATATGAATAAAAAAATTCTATCAGTATTATTCCTGCTCTTTATTTTAAATACAGGTATACATGGAGAGTTTGCTCCATGGCAAAAAAAAGTCAATGTGGCAGATGAAAACCTGAATATCTGTGATAAACATAAAAGCAAAGATAGCCCTGTATATAACGGTTTTCAGGGCGGCGCCTATTTTTTGCTGCGTTTTTTTCAGGTTGTAATCTCCCCGCAGGATGGGCCTAATTGCCACCACACCCCTGTTTGCAGTGCTTATGCACGGGGTTCTGTTATTAAGCATGGGGCTTTTGCTGGCTCATTGCTTGCTGGTGACAGGCTTTTAAGATGTAACCCCTTTTATTACCTGGATAATGACCCTGTACCTGATGAGGTGCTTGGGGAGTGAAAAAATCTGTAATTATAATTTTTTTCATATTGTTCAGCTCTTCCATGCTCTTTTCAGAGGAGAATGGTTTTGTGGAAAAACAGAAGGTCTTTGTTAAAGAACTTTATAGCAAGGGAAGATACTTTGATTTTATTGCAGAGGCAGTGAGGCTCCAGAATTTTTATACCCACGAAGCCCTTGATTACTGTATTTATTCAGCCTATTATATGGGCGAGCAGTACAAGACTGTGGTTAATTATTATAAACCTGACCTGGAAAATGAAAAAATGAAATTACCAGCAGCTCTTCTGGTATCTGCTTCCTGTTTAAAATTAAAGAATGAGAAAATGAGCTTTGAAGTATTAAAGGATTTTACCTATGGAAGTGTTGAAGAAAATTACAGGTTTGATTTATTTAAGGGGCGAATGCATCCTCTTGTGTTTAAAGATGATATTGAGTCCATTAAAATAGAAATTTCAGCTGCAGATCCTTTTTTAAAAGATGATTATAATTTTACAGGCATGAGAAAGGAGCTTCTTGCAAGGGAAAATATATCAACTGTATCAGTACCTGGTGCAGCAGTAATGTCTGCTATTGTTCCAGGCTCAGGGCAGATCTATTCAGGTTTTATTTCAGCAGGTATTCTTTCATTTATTTCAGTTGCTGCAACATTAGCTGGCGGGATTTATTTTCAGAAGAAAGATGAAAGGGGGAGTGCATATTCCCTGTTTTTTTTCTCAGGGCTTTTTTATGCAGGAAATATTTACGGGGCATATAATGCTGCATCAAAGGCGAATAAGGCAGCTTTAAAAACCTGGAGGGAATCTGCCGGTTTTAATGAGGAGTTTTTTAACCCTGAAAAGTATTGCTCTGTAGAGAGAGTTTTTAAATGAGAGTTTTTTTAACTGCAGTTTTTTTATTTTTACCACTCATGCTTCATGCTTCCGGAGATCATTTGATGAATACTGCATTACGCCATTTTGAAAGAGGGGAATATTATAATACAATAACTGAAACAATGCGTTATCGTTACCTCTATCCATCTGGTGAAAGGTATGGCGAAAGCCTTATTCTTTCAGGCATGGCTTCATATAGGGGCGGGGATAATAGTGGTGCTATAAACAGTTTTCAGGAAACTTTTAATCTTTTTCCAGATTCCTATTACGGGCAACAGGGGCTGCATTATCTTGGAATGGTGAGACTTGCAAGTGGTTCTACTGCATTTGCGCTGAATAATTTTTTAGAGTATAATTATATTTATAAAGAAGGGTATTTTTATGAGGATTCCTTATTTTACTTATGTCTGGCAAGGGCTTTGTCCGAAGATTACAATGAAGCACAAAATGCTATAGGTTATTATAGAGAGATTTTTCCTGAAGGAAGTTATACTGATAGAGCAATAAGCCTTTCAAATAAAATTAAATATGAGCAGGAAAAGGTTCAAAAAAGTCCTCTTAAAGCAGCAGTAGCATCTGCTCTTGTACCAGGTTTGGGATATGTTTATACAGAAAATTATATGTTAGGTTTGTTTTCATTTGCTACAAATGGATTGTTTATTTATCTGATTTATGATGGCTACAGGAAAAAAAATAATTTTCAAATGATATTTTTTTCTTTGGTTGAGTTGTCTTTTTATAATTATGCTATTATGGGATCAATTAAAAGCGCTTATGATTATAATGATTCAGGTTCATTTAAACGGGAACTGGTTCTTGGAATAAAAAAACAATTTTAATATTTTGGATTTAATATGGATAGAAAATCATTAAAGTTTGATACACTTGATAGCATTGATCCGGAAAAAAGCCAGTTAATTAATTTTGAAAAAATAATAAAAAATGAAAAGCTGGAGGATGTAGCTGAAAAACTTATTGAATCAACCTATGTTGAGCAGCATTTTATGCGAAAGGATGCTATTGACAGATTTCTTGATTTTGTTTTTTTTAGAATTCAAACAGGGTATTTTCATATTATCCACATGGCATATCCCTTTAAAAGAATGCATGATATAGAGCTTGAAGAGAGAGTAGTTGAGCTGATAAATGAACATCTTGCTTATGAAATTGTTTTAAGAATGCTTAAATTTTTTACCAGAAATATACATAATTCTGACACCAATCTTTACATGGCTAATCTTGTTGAGTCTGAGTCTATTATGGAAGCAGTGTATAGAGCTTTTCTTTTATTTCAAAAAGATATTTTTATTTATGACAGGGAGAAAAAGTGTCTTAATGTAAAAAGGGTTCAGCAGTTTTCAGCACAGTCTGATTCAGCCTTATCTTTACCACTTGATGCGTGTGCAAGGCTCAAGTATATTCTTGAATTTTTTTTGATTAAATATAATGTTACGCATATTTATACAATGGATGATATTAAAATGTCTAGTGCCATTGCTTCCTGACTGTTTTTAAATTTCAGGAGGATTTTCTTCTTTCATATTGATGTTTCTATATCTTTTTGAATCATCAAAGTTTTTTATATCATTAAGAGCTGGTTTGTACTCCTTTATGAGCCAGTACATAATGTCCTGCATATCCATTGGATTAGTGTCTATTATAGTGAAGCAGTAATAAACATCGTCTTCCATAAGTTTTTCTCTAATATCATTATGCTGATCAACAAGGTCATCCATGAGTTTTTTTAATCCAACGCGACAGCCATCTCTCCAGCAGGCGTATAAAAGAACATCTTTGTACCTGTTGTTTTTTTTATGCATAAGTCGAACAATGCCTGACAGTTCGGGAATTATTCTTGTGGCGCTGTATTTATCATATTCTATTACCCGTGACCATTTAATTGTGTAATAGGCATCATTGCCGGAAGTTTTTTTTATCATAAAGGGTTAATCCTTTTTTTCAGATATTTTTTCTATAAGCTCCTGAAGCTTTGCAAGAACCCTTGAGCTTCTTTCTTTAACATTGCTTTCATTTAACAGCTCCAGTCTTAATTGATAATCAAGAACAAAATAATTTCCTATGAAGTCACTAATCTGGCTTACGTCAACAAGATAGTTTATAAGCCCAATAAGCCTGTCTGATTCATTAACATTTATAATAAAAATAAGCTCCTGGGCTTTTATGCGTAGCTCTTTTGCAATTTTACTGTTTTTATTTGTTTCAGGATCAGGTTCAATTATGTGGTATTCAGCTAAGTGGAGTCCCTTGTTTTTTGTAATTTGAGCTCTGGCAATTCCTTTGAGCTGTAGTTTTATATGGCTTTTGGTTTCTGTAATCTCTGATATTTCAGCAAGGGTTGATATTCTTTTTCTTAAAAAGAAAATATCAAAAAAGTATCTGATTGAGAAAACCAGAATTTTTTCGCCTTTTTTAAGCGCAGATGAAAATTTTGATTTTCTTAAAGTTACAGTTATGGTACAGTGAGGAAATAGAACCTTTTTTCTTAGGTAAAAAAGCCTTATTTTTTTATTTGTCATTAGTGATGTCATCTTTAAAATATTATTATAGCCTGTTATTTAGGAAAAAAAAGATTGTAAAATTTGTCAATACGTATATGCTTGAGATATAGTTCAATTTTAAACTTATTTTTTTGTTTTTTTGAAAAATTACATATAAAACTATTTGAGAGGTTAATAAATATGTCATCAGATAAACGTAAAGAGGAAAGAGTAAAAAAGCAAATTAAATCAGAGGTTATAAGTGAAGAGCTAATAAGCTATAGTTCTACTGTTGATTTGAGTAGTGGTGGAATTTTTATTTCTACTCCTGAACCTCTTAAAAGCGGATCAGAGGTTAAGCTTTCAATAAATTCTCCTGAAGGTGAAAATATTGAAGTAAAAGGCCTTGTTCGATGGCTTAGAGAGGATGAGGTTGAAGATGGGAAATCAGGCATGGGTATTGAATTTATAAACCTTTCTGAAATAGATAAAAAAAAGATAGAGAACATTATTAAGCAGTAATAAAAAAATATTAGAATAGTTCCATAATAGCTTCAGCCATGATTAAATGTCCTGCTTCATTTGGATGAATCCCGTCATTTTGCACAAGAAAGGGAAGGCTGGAACCCATGGCAATTCGATTTTCCCAGAATTCATGAATCTTCACAACCGGAACTTTACACTCTTTTCCGCATTGAATTATGCGATCATAAAAAGTATAAATAATCTTATTCTGCTCCTTGTTTTCAACAGTAGTTGATGTTACCAGGATAATTTCGGATTCGGTTTTTTCCTGAATTTCTTTTACAATCCTGGTAAGATTCTGATAAAATTCATCAGTGGTAAAGCCTGAATAAAGATCATTGAGGCCAAACTGGATTATTACCAGATCAGGGTTGTGGCGGATTACATCCTGCCATACCCTGTACATTCCTCCACGGGCTGAATCTCCGGGGCTTCCTCCATTGATAAGATTAAGTTTGGCTAAAGGATATTTTTCAGAAAGCATTTCTCTGAGGCAGCATATATAACCCTTTGTAACTCCCCATCCATATGTAAAGGAATCGCCTAATGCAGCAATTGTAAGCTCATCGCCTTTTTGGATTCTTTTTAAAAATTTAACAGGCTTCATTAAATCCTCCAGGATTATTCAATAGAGAGCAATACTTTATCAGCTCTATAAAAAATGTCCAGATAATATTCAAGTTTAAGCTGATATTTGTATCTGTTTGAAAATGTCAGGGAATTGTATGTATGTTAATACAATTATATAAAAAAATGTTAAAAAATAAATTGTTTTTGAAATTAATTTTGCATTTTTATTGCTTTTTGTTTATTTTTAATGTAAAATATTTAATATAATATTGTTTAAAAGTGATTTATTGTCTAAGTTTAAGATTAGATAATCAGATAGTGAATTTTTTTATTTTTAATAAAAAAATTATAATATATTATAAATTAGTTATTTTTATAATATAGTGGTAAACAAATTTCAAATTTCAGGAGTCAGCAATGAAGATCGAAATTACAATTCTTGGCCTGTTGATGGGTGGGAATCTCTACGGTTATGAAATTAAAAAAAAGATAGTTGAAAGACTGGAAGATTATGTAGATATTAAATTTGGTTCTATTTACTATGCTATTAAGAAATCTGTTGAAAACGGATGGGTGAAAAGGGTTGGAACTGAAAAAGAGAGTGGTAATCCTGAGCGGTATGTTTATGAAATTCTTCCTGCTGGGAAAAAGTATTATAAAAAATTATTGAAACAGTATTTTGACAGCACCTTTATCCATTTTGATGTTGATATTGTCCTTATGTTTCTTGATTTTCTTTCAGATGAGCAGAAGGAACAGTTTCTTGAAGAGCGCCTTTCCCTTATTAAAGAAAAAATTGAAGGTATAAAAGAAAAGATTGAAAAATCTTCATCTGAAAATAATTCTTACAGGCATATCCATACCTATCTTGAGCATCATTTGAAAGCAGAGCTTAACTGGCTTAAAACTTTGAAGTAATTAATTGAGTATTTTAATTATGGGATTTAAAAATTCAGCATCTTTTTTGTATGCAGCTTCACTAATTTCATTTTTAAGTCTGTTTATGTCAGTTTTGATTTTATCAATCTGCCCCGAATTTTTATAGGGGTCATTATCCGGATTCTCCAGGGTTTTTTCAAGAAGAGCCCTGTTTACTGTGTTAATCTTAATAATGTTAAAATAGTGTCTTTGAGCCAGGGAAAGGGCTATGCTGGTTAAAAGGTCTCCTTGTTTTTCACTAATTTCACGAAGCCTTTTTTTCTCTATAACTGAAATCACAGTGTTGTTATTGGCTCGTAAAGTTGCGGTTCTTTGTTCATTAAGAAGAAGAGCCATTTCCCCGAAAACCGTTCCAGGCTGATCAATTGTAGCAACCTTGTTTCCCTTAATTTCCACGTCAATTGATCCTGTCTGTAGAATATACATTTCCTCGCCTTTTGTGTCTTCTTCGCATATCAGAGATCCTCTGGGATATTCCACCAGATTTTCTGAAAGCTGATTAGAGGTTTCAACAGTGATTGATTGCTGGGATTTGCTGAATGCCTCTCCCCTTTTGAAAGTAAGGGTATTCTGGTGTTTTTTTAAAATATCATTGAGCCATGGGAGCTTGCGTTTTTGATATTCAGATTCAAGGTCATATACAGCTTTGTAGTATGAAATTGCCAGGTCTTTAATTATTTTTTCAACTCCTTTAAGGGAACTAATGTTTTTATTAATAACCCGGTTTGTCAAAAGCACCTGTTGGGCAAGTACAATTGATGTATTCATCAAAAATGAGAAGGATTGCATGCCCTGGAGAAATTTTTTTACGGATATTTTTTTTATGGAGCTATTAGAGGGTGTTATAGCGGTTTCCATACGCATTGTGGACATTGAGAGCATATGAGTAAGAATTATTTCAGTTGATCCTATTATAAGATTATTTCCCTTAATAGAGTATTTATCCATGTTGGAGGCATAAAAATAGACATTTCCTTTTTCAAGAAAATAGACGTTATCTGGCGGGCTATCAAGTGTATAAAGTTTTAAAAATTCTCCAGACATTGTTTTTTATATTAAAGAATTTTTTTTATAAGGTCTAACAGGGTTTCACTGTTAAAAGGCTTTGTTATATATGCATCAGCATTAATATTTTCATCATTGAGCTTGATTGTATTTTCATTTAGTGCGCTTATAACAATTATTTTGGAATCAGGATATTTGGATTTTATTTCTTTAACAGCATTGATTCCATCTTTCCCGCCCATGGTTATATCCATTGTAACAAAATCGGGCTTTAATGAGGTATAAAGGTTTATGCCATCCTGACCATTATCTGCTTCACCTGCAATGGTGTGGCCTCCGGAAGTAATAATGTCAGAAATAATTCTTCTCATAAATTTTGAGTCATCAACAATAAGTCCTGCTGCCATGGGAAACCCCTTATTTTATTTTATTAACATATATTTTAAGCTGCAATTTTATTCAAGTATAAAATATTGGAAAAAAATCTGGTTTTGAAAAGATGTATTAGTTTAAGTTTTGAGGCTTTAATTATAATAAAGCAGTCAGGTTGATTATAATTAATTTTTTTAAGAGGACTATTAAAAAAAACAATATTTTCTTGACAATTTTTATACTATTATTTAATTAAGTTAGCCGTGTCTAATTTTTATTTATTTAAGCTATTGACGAGGTTTTTATGAATCATTTAAATTTAATTAAAGAAAAACCCCTGACTGATATAAAACCTGGAACAAAGGTAAAAGTTTTAAAGCTTTTAGGCGGTGAAAGGTTTAAAGACAAGCTTTTGTGCATGGGAATACTTCCAGGTCATGAAGTTGAGATTTTGTCCTCTCAGAGGAAAGGTCCGGTTGTGGTTAAGGTCAATGACACAAGGGTTGTGATTGGCTATTCTATGGCAGATAGAATTATTGTACAATGAAGCAGAAAATTATAGCCCTTGCAGGTAATCCAAACAGTGGGAAATCAACTGTTTTTAATGGTCTCACAGGTGGAAACCAAAGCATAGGAAACTGGCCAGGCGTTACAGTAGAAAAGCTTGAAGGTTTTATGGGGAGAGATGTGAAGGTTGTGGATCTTCCCGGAATATATTCATTGTCAGCTTTTTCCGGTGAGGAGGAGATTCCCAGGGAGTATCTCTTAGGCCGGGAAGCTGATCTTGTTATAAATATTGTTGATGCTGCAAATCTTGAAAGAAATCTTTACCTTACTACTCAGCTTCTTGAAATGAAAATTCCCATGATTGTTGTTTTAAACAGGATTGATTTGGCTGAAAAGCAGGATAGAAAAATTGATGTTCAGGCTCTTTCATCTTTGCTTGGAGTTGAAGTAATAGCTTCATCTGCGATTTTAAAAAATGATATTGAAAAGCTGAAAAGAGAAATTGTAAAACATATAGGGAATGTGGAACCGTCATTAAGAAAGGTTGAATATCCCAATGAGGTTGAGAATATAATTGATTTATTGCAAAGTCGTCTTTCAGGTGTTACTGGTCAAATAGGAGCTGATGAAAGATGGATAGCTTTGCGCCTTATAGAGAATGATTTTAATATTATAAAAACTGTAACTGCCAATACTGATATTACTGAAAAAGAGATAGAAAAATGCAGAAAGCAGATGGAATCATTTTTGAATGAATCAGCTGATATTATTATAGCAGATTACAGGTATGGTTTTATTCAGGGTATTGTTAAAAAGGTTGTTACAAGGAAACCTGACAGCAGGGAAGTAAGTGATTCAATTGATAAGGTTGTTTTAAACAGATTTGCAGGTATTCCTATCTTCTTTGTTGCAATTTATGCAGTATTCTGGTTTACGCTTTTTGTAGGCGGGGCTTTTATTGAGTTTTTTGAAGAGTTTTCAGGCGCGATTTTTGTTGATGGCACAGCAGCATTGTTAGGAATGATTAATTCTCCTGCCTGGGTTGGAACCCTTTTTGCAAACGGTATTGGT
>JBBAGC010000023.1:0-12218 GCA_041655115.1 Spirochaetota bacterium
AGTGCCACAACTCCGATTAAAGCTGCCAGAAGCAGTTTTTTAACCTGTTCCCGCTTCCTGTATTCCTCACGAAGAGAGTTCCAGTAGTCATTTCTGTCAAACATGATGTTTTCAACAGCAACCTGATCCCCTCTTACATCATTAAAATTAATAGATTTTTTTACAATATTTTCAGCTTTTTTAAGCTCATCTTCGGATATTTCAAGCTGAATTGGTTTTTTCGCAGGATCCAGATCATACTCCCCGGAAGGAAGTCTGGGCAGATCCTGAATTCCATCTATTGCAATTGCAACTGAAACACGGGAAATATCATAAGGAGCTCTTTTAATATCCCTTGTTGTTTTATTTATAGCATGATTTCTTATATTTTCCTGTTTATCATATCTGGCAAACTGATCATCACTTGCCTTATAGCCCGGAGGCTTGTTACCCTCTGTACCTGCCGGACCTTCAGGGTTCCATCCATGTCCCTGAAATTTCTCTTCAGTAGTTTTCTCTGAAAGTATAAGGGAATCCTTAACCTGTCTTTCAGAATAGGGTGTTCTGGGATCATCTTCCACCATTACAATAGGCGTATGCTCCTCCTGCATCTCTGAAATTTTATCCCAGTTAAAATCCATATTAAGACGCACTATCTGTATCCGATCAGAGGAATAAATTTTTTCCAGGCCTTCACGGATGTCCTTTAACATCTTTACCCTGGCTCTTTCCTCAATCTTTTTTCTAAACTCAATTATGGTATATTCTTTCTTTTCGTTTTCAAAATCATCATCAAAATCTGATATTATATTTCCAAAATTATCCGTTACTGTAACATACTCAGGCTTAAGCCTGTTTCCCACTGCTCTTGAAACCAGGTGCGTAATACCCTTTATTTCTTTTCTGCTTAACTTGTCATAACCAGGAGCAAGGTGAACTGTAACAGCTGCAGTATAGGGGGTGTCCTTATCTGAATAAATACTATCCTCAGACATTGCAATCTCTACCAGGGCTTTATCAATATTCTGCAAAGACTCAAGGTGTTTTATTATTTCCCCTCTCAGGGCACGCATATATTTAATGTCAAGCTCACGATCCGTTTCAGTCCATTTTGAAACATCAAAAAGCTGATAACCGGGAATCCCCTTTGGAATCATATCATCCTGGGCAAGCTTTGTTACAATAAAAACCCTTTCCTTGGGACGCACAAGTATATCCGAAGTTCCTGAAACTTCATAATAATATCCCAGCTCATCGAGCTTTTTGGTTACCTGTCCAAAATCATTTGCTGTAAGACCGGTAAAAAGAGGAATGTTTGGCTCACTGCTGGATACTGCAAAAAGGGTAATAAAAGAAGCAATAATAACTGCTGTTACAACACCAATTATAATTTTTTTGGTGGTGTCTAATTTGGCATAAACCTCTTTTATCTGCGCTGTTATTTTTTTGAAAAAATCACCCATGATGCAGCCCCCTGAAACAGAAATTAATATAATGAGACATAATACTTTTACCAGAAACAATATAAAATGTCAATTAATTTCCTGAAAAACCTCCCTAAATATCACCTTTTTGTAAAATAATATGTCACTTATGATTTTAAAAAAAATCACGTTTCTTACCTTAGATTAATCAGCTCTTTATATGCATTTATAGCACCATCCCTTACAGCCTTGGTGAGGCTGACAGCTATTTCCGCTTTTTGCGTTGCTATCATTACCTGGTGAATATCAACAGATTCAGGCGCATAGATCATCTTCTGCATCATGTTTTCAGAATCTATTTGAAGATCATTAACCTTTGCAATGGCATTGTTCAGCACATCTGCAAAAGACCCTGAAACATCATCCCCTGGTCTTCTCATTAGAGGCTCCCCTGTAAAATGCAGAGGATTTGTTGCTTTCATTGTAACAATATTT
This sequence comes from Spirochaetota bacterium, assembly GCA_041655115.1. GTDB lineage: Bacteria > Spirochaetota > UBA4802 > UBA4802 > UBA5550 > JBBAGC01. Next base: position 1,899 of record JBBAGC010000023.1, read on the forward strand.
CCAGAAACCATGTTTTCAATAATCATAATTACATTCCTTTTTTTTATTTATCCAGCGTATTTCATTTCAATAATTGAGTCTGTACGGGTTTCCTTGCCTATGCCTGCAGGCCTGTCATTTCTCCTTGTATTGATTCTGCCTGAAAGTTCATGTGAAACCCTTACTTCATTTAAGCCCGGTTTTTCTCTAAACATGACGAAGCCCCCTTTTTTTAAGCATTAATTTTCCCTATTTCAAGAGCCTTGCCAAACATGGACTTGGCATTATTAACAATCATTACATTGGCTTCGTAAGATCTTGATGCTGATATAAGATCTGTCATCTCCATAACAACATTAACATTTGGCATGCGCACATAACCCTTTTCAGGGCCTGTATTAATTGCATCAGGATGAGTGGGATCATATACCAGCCTGAAAGGCTCCTTGTCATTTTCAATTTTAACAACACGCACTCCCTTTCCTTCGCCATGCTCTATCCTGTCTGGAACCAGAGGAGATTTATAACTAGGTCTTATGTTTACAGGTGCAAAAACAGCTCTTTTACGCACATAGGGACCATCACCCTCTGGAGTTCGCGTTGTTGTTGCATTTGCTATATTGCTGCTTATTAAATCCATTCTCAATCTTTGAGCAGAAAGACCTGTTGCAGCTATATTAAAAGAATCAAACATTGCCATTTTTTTTAGCCCCCTTTAACTCTTCTAAGCCTGCCTCATTACAAGCTTAATCATTTTATAATTATGATTAAGAGAGGTTACAAAGGCATTGTACCTCATCATGTTTTTTGATGCATCAACCATCTCTTTTTCTATATCTACATTGTTGCCGTCATTTCTATAAATTGTTGTGTAATCAAGATTAATCCGTGGCTGCACTGTTTTAAGATCTCTTTCAACAAAAAAAGGAATATGCTTTTCATCAGTTAATATGGCAGGAAGCCTGTTAGAGGCATCCTCTCTCTGCCTGATAGCCCTTTTAAGCTCACTTTCAAAATTCACTTCGCTTCTTTTGAAATGTGGAACATCTACATTTGCTATATTGTTGGAAATAACCTTTCGTCTTGTGGATTCAACATCAAGGGATTTTTCCAGAAGGTAGTTTGTATTCATAAGACTTGAGTTGCTAAACATAAAAAACTCCTGATTGTACCTTTATATATTCATATTCGGCAAAACTGAAAATTACATAAGGTTTTTTTAAGGAGACATAATTTTTTTTATGTTTTTATGATTATTTTAGCAAAGAGGAAAAAAATCAGGGGATAAGCAGATCTTCAAGCTCCTTTACTGTTTTTGCTATATATGTTGCTCCTGCTGAAACAAGCTCATCAACTGTGCCAAAACCCCAGGTTACACCTATTGAATCAATTTTATTCTCAACTGCACCTGTAATGTCATACTCCCTGTCACCAGCCATTACAGCAAGTTCCAGGCCTGAATCTGGCAAAAAAGAAAGAGCATATTCCACCACTTCGCTTTTTGTTCCCATGGTTCCATCAAGGTTGCTCCCTGAAACCATATTAAAATACTCATGAATATTAAAATACTCCAATACTTTGTTAGCATAAACCGTGGGTTTGGATGTAGCAAGCAGGAGTGTTTTTTCACTTTTTTTAAGCCTGAAAAGCATTTCAGGCACACCAGGATAAATGCTGTTTTCATATATGCCGGTTAAAGCAAAGTATTCCCTGTAATAAGCAACAGCCTCTTCGGCTTTTTCACGATTGAAGCCGTAATATTTCATAAATGAATCACGCAAAGGAGGGCCTATAAATTTTAGAAGCTCTTCCCGCTTTGCAGCAATTTTGTACTTATTCAAAGCATATTTAATGGAATTTGTAATTCCATCTGCAGGATCAGTGAGTGTTCCATCAAGATCCAGAAGTATATATTTATAATTTTTCATTTCTGATTATAAAACCTCTCTGTACCAAAGTACTGAATTTTGAATAAGCTCTATTGAGTTTTTAAAACCAAGCTTATCCTTTATGTTAGACTTGTGATTATCAACAGTATTCACGCTTATTCCCAGCATTAAGGATATTTCCCTTGAAGTATGCCCTTTACCAGTAAGCCTGTAAACATCAAGCTCCCTGTCTGACAAAAGCTTTACCGGATTTAGCTCAATATTTTCAACTCCACCAACGTATTTTTGAAGAATATTTGATGACAGATTATCACTTAAAAACAGTTCATTTTTATTTATTTTTTCAACAGCCCTGATTATTGTTTCCTGAGAAGCAGTTTTAAGAAGATAGCCTCTGGCACCTGCTTTTAATGCCCTTTCAGCGTATATATTCTCATCAAGCATTGAAAGCACAAGAATTTTAATATTGGGATCTGTTCCCATAATTTCCTTAATAAAGTCAAAGGCGCTAACTGTTCCGGAAAAAATATCCATAATAATCACATGGGGAGGTGCTTTTTTCACAAATCTTAAAGCTTTTTTATAATCTGAAATTATTCCGGCTATTTCAGACAATGAATCTTTGGACAAAATCTGTTCAAGACCTGCAGCATAAACAGGCTGGGAATCAACAATAAGCACGTCTGTTTTAACTTTTTGATTTATTCTGTTTTTCAATTCATTCCCACAAAAAAATTTCTTAACATATTCTATAAAAATCTGAAAAGTTTCATTGTCAAAACCTTTTTATTTACTGTTTTGCCCTGGTTAAATTAAAACTACATTGACAATTATTATTTTTAAGTAAATTATCATTTAACTTATATTAAAGAATTAACTCTAACCTGATATTATAAAAAAAAGGATACTGTGATGATACTAAATTTTATTACTGCTGCAATTCTTTTAACAAGTACAGGATTACCGGAATTATCAGAACTACAGGAAATCCCGGAAGAAAAAGTTATAATATTAAAAGACATGAAGGTTTCCTATGGAACTTTTAAGGATAAAATTATGGTTCAATGGAACTATGAAGATAAAAAAACAGCTTCAAAAGAAGATGATGATGAAAAAGAGGAAATAAAAACCTCTTACAGATTATTCAGATCGAACTTTAAAGATAAAGACTTTATTGAGATCGCAATAACAGATGACACAGAGTATGAAGACAAAGAAATAAGCCCAGGAATTAAATACTGGTACAAGGTATCACTGCTCAATCCAGAGAAAGAGGAAAAAAAATCAATATTCAAATCTATTGCAAGTGCATTTTCCAAAAGCAGCCAGTTTATATCTGAAGATGAATATAATTCAGCCATGGAACCTGATGCTGACATAATCCATGAAACAGCTGCAATAGACGGTTCAAATAACAATAAAAATATCAGAGAAGAAACTGATGCACCTGTTATTGTATCTGAAACAGGCAGATCCAGCAACTATTCAGGTTTTGCATATCCCGAACAACCAAAGGGAGAAAATCTAAACAATCTTATTGCAATGAAAAAAGAAACGCTGAAAAATCCTCCAGCAAAAAACCAAAAAGACATACAAAATCAACGGCTGAATTACCTTAAACAGTTTTACATGAATCAGGTAAAATTTTCTCTTGTTATGCTTATGGCAAAACCCTATATAGACAATGGTGACCTTTTAATATTTACTGATTTAAACAACTATAAAATAAATGAAAAGGAAAAGCAGATTGTCTTTTACAATGAATCATACAACTACTCTATTACATTTGAGTCTGGCAAGCTGATTAGAATATTAAGTGAATTCAATGACCAGGAGCTAAAAGAAATACTTTTAAGAAACGTTGAACTGTTTTGCATTCCTTCCGGGAAAAAGGAATACAAGGGAGAGGACAACATAACGCGTGTTATATACACCTATGATGCTGTAGGCCTGTCAACCAGATACCTGAAAAATGATTCACAATGGAGATCAAGAACCATTATGCTGGCTACTTCGAGATCTGATCTCAAAAAACAGCTACTGGAAGCTTCTCAGCCTTTAAAGGATTTTTAAAATACTGATTATTGTTTTTCCGGTTTCTTTTTTTGAGCTTTGGCTTTGGAAACAGGTGCCTTTTTAGCAGAAGTTGAAGGAGCTTTTGCTTTTTTAACAACTTCCTTTTTTGTGGCATTTGATTTTACCGGGCTTTTTGAATCGGATTTTGATTTTGCTGTTTTTACCACGGCTTTTTTTGCAGATGACTTTTTGGCAGATGACTTTGCTGAAATTTTTGCCTCTGGTTTAGCCTTTGCTGCTTTTACAGAAGATTTTTTTGAAGATGGAGCTGCAATTTTCTTTTGAACAGGAGCTTTTTCTGTTTCCTTTTCAACAAGGCTTAATTTGCTGTTTTCAAGATGATAATGGCGATCAGCTATTTTTATAAGATTCTGATCGTGTGTTACAAGAACAATTGAGATGCCCCGTTTTTCCTTTAATTCAACAAATAAATTTTTTATCTCCACAGCTGTAAGAACATCAAGATTTCCTGTTGGCTCATCTGCAAGAAGCAAAGCAGGCCCATTGATAATAGCCCTGGCAATTGCAACACGCTGCCTTTCACCGCCTGAAAGAGTAACTGGTTTTTGCTTTAAAATACCGGATATGCCTAAAATTTCAGCTATATCAACTATTTCCTTATGAACATTTTTAGGGAATATTCTTTTAAGGGATGGATACCTTATATTTTCATAAGCAGACAAATCTGGAAGCAGATTAAAAAACTGGAAAACAAATCCTATTTTTTTATTGCGAAAAGATGACTTTCTAAAATCCCACCAGTTCACTATATCTGAATCTTTGTACAGAACCTTGCCTGTATCAGGTTTAAGAAGCCCTGAAATTATTCCAAGAAGGGATGTTTTGCCAGTACCGCTTTTACCTGTTATTGCAATAATTTCACCCTTTTTTACATTAAAGGAAACATCATCAAGGATTATTCTTTTGCCAAATGAAAGCGATATATTTTTAAGATTAAGCAGCATCTGTTATCTCCTCACAGCCTTAAAGAGGTTTATGTTGGAAGCAAAAATTGCTGGTATAAAAGCCGATGCTGCACAAACAGAAGATGACAGCAAAATTGACAGCAAAAGGACATCTGTACCATTGCTTTGAAGAGAAACATTGCTTAAAAATGGAACCCATGTGGAAAGCAAATTATTGGCATGTTTAATTATTATATTTCCTAAATAAAATCCAGCTCCTCCATAAAAAGCCCCTATACAGGCAGCTTCCACAAGAAAGAAAAACAATATCTGCAGCTTGGAAAAACCAAGTACCCGCTTAAGGGAAAACTTTTGACTTCTGATATAAACGAGTGTTAAATATGAGTTGAAAATTGAAATAACAGAAACTATAAAAAACACTGCAAGTATTGAAAAGAATACTCCATCAATTACAGACATTATCTGTCTGCTTTTTTCAACTATATCCTTTTGCGACTCAACTTTTAGCCCCATTGCTGCCAGGCTTTTCTGTATTTCAGGAAGGCTGTCAGTATCCTTGACCTTTGCATAAATAACAACATATTCAAAACCAGCTGATTTTCCTGTTTCCCTTTGATACCTGGAAGCAATTGCTTCAATGTAAGATGATGGAAGAACAAGACCTGTAAAATTTATTATATCAGTAAAGCTGAATATTTCTGCATCAAAGTCGTAAGACCTGTAAGCACTGGTTTGCCTTTGACCTGTTACAAATCTTAACTCAACAGGAAAGCCCAGAAACTCCTTTTTGTTTATAGCAGGCATGCCACTCATTGCAAGATAGTTGTTTAATATATCCAATGCAAATCCAGGTACAATTACAGGTGCAGGATCCCTGTTTACAAAACCCTGCCAGTTATTCACCTTCCCCTTAAGAGCACCCCTGTCAATACCGCAAACCGGCAAATATACTTCTTTTCTTTGCCCCAGAAGCTCACCTCGTATGCGCACATTAAAACCAACTCTGCTTAAAGCATTTACCTCTTTGAATTGAGGCATATTCTTTATTCTTGAAGCAATGGCTGGTGCTATAAAAGGAGAACCGGGCTTTTTGACAAAATCAACAGACTTTGCATTGGCTGGTATTATTTTTATTTCATCACTTGCAAGATTATCAAGAAGAGAACCCCCAATGTATGAGGTTACAGAATCCCGCATGGAAATATAAATAGCAAAAAAAATCACAAGAAAAAGAATACCAAATCCTGCTATAAAAGACCTTAGTATATTAAAGAAATTTTCTTTTGCTGAAAAAATAATTTTATAAAAAAATGCTTTCATATATAATCAGAACAGACTTTTCCCTGTGAAATAATTTATTTACTAAATCAATAATGCCATCAGTATTATTTGTAATAAAAATAGTCAAGTAATAGTTTTACAGGCCAATAAAACCATATCCAGACACCACACAGGTTAAACGCCTGTGTTTTCCCTTATAAAACATTTTCCTTGACTTTTTTATCATGTAAAATCTATTGAAATATAAAGAAATACTTTAATATAAAATTGCTTCTATATAGTCCCTCTTAAATCCCCTGAAAAGGGACTTATAAACTTTAAAATTTTTTATCACCTTTCCAGGGGATTTAAAAGGTTTTGAAAATATTTTTTCAGGATTAAATTATTATGATAGAACAAATCAGCATTATAAAAGACAAGGCTTTAGAGCTTATTAAAGCTGCATCAACAAATGACGAGCTTGAGGAAATCCGTGTCAAGGTTCTTGGACGAAAAGGAGAACTCACACTTATACTGCGAACGCTTGCAGAATTATCTGCTGAAAAAAGAAGCGCCATTGGAAAAAGCTCAAATGAAGTAAAAAAAATAATAGAAGAAAACCTTGCATCGCGCAAGCAGGAGCTCTCTGCTTCAAGCTACAGCGACCTTGCAATAAAGGAATGGATAGATGTAACCCTCAACCCTCCCCACTCTGCGCTGATAAAAAGCAGGGGCTATTTACACCCCATTTCACAGATACAGTACGAAATTGAAGATATATTCACATCAATGGGATTCCAGGTTCTTGATGGGCCAGAAGCTGAAACAGACTATTACAACTTTGAAGCTCTTAACATACCCCGGTTTCACCCTGCCAGGGACATGCAGGATACGTTCTGGACAGAGGATGGAAACCTTCTAAGAACACATACCTCCTCCATACAGGTAAGGGGCATGGAAAAGATAAAGCCCCCTTTCAGGGTGGTTGGACCCGGACGTGTTTTCAGGTACGAATCAACCGACGCTTCACATGAGAACACCTTTTATCAGGTTGAAGGAATGATGGTAGACAGGGAAATCTCGGTTTCAAATTTAATATATGTAATGAAAAAACTTTTAAGTGAAATCTTTCACAGGGATGTTCATGTCAGATTACGCCCAGGTTACTTCCCCTTTGTTGAACCAGGATTTGAACTGGATATAAACTGCTTAATATGCGAAGGCACAGGATGCAGCGTGTGCAAACAGTCCGGCTGGGTTGAACTTCTTCCCTGTGGACTGGTTCACCCAAATGTACTTAAACAGGGCGGAATAGACCCTGAACAATGGTCCGGCTTTGCATTTGGTCTGGGGCTGAACAGGCTTATAATGATGAAATACGGAATAACTGACATACGCCATTTCCTTAGTGGCGACATCCGATTCGTAAAACAATTTTAAAAGGACAACATTATGTGGATATCATTAAAAATTATAAACAACATGGTTGATCTAAGCAATATTGCCCCGGAAGAGCTGGCAAACAGGCTTACAATGGCAACAGCTGAAATAGAGGGAATCGAATACCTTAACCATAATTTTAAAACAATATATGCAGCAAAACTGACAAAAGTGGAGCCCCATCCTAATGCTGACAGGCTTACCCTCTGTGAGGTTGATACAGGCACGAAAAAAGTCCAGGTAGTATGTGGGGCTAACAATCATAAAACAGGTGACATGGTTGCACTTGCCACAGTTGGGACAAAAATCACTGAAGATTTTATTATTAAAAAATCTAAAATCCGCGGTGCAGAATCAAATGGCATGCTATGCTCGGAAAAGGAGCTTGGCATTTCAGATGATCATGATGGAATCATCATTCTCCCATCTGACACAACACCTGGAACAACACTGGATAAAATTTATCCTGATCTGTTAGACATACGCCTTGAAATCGACAACAAGTCAATTACTCACAGGCCTGACCTGTGGGGACATGTGGGTTTTGCAAGAGAAATTGGAGCGCTCTTTAACAGACCTGTTAAAAGCCCTATGAACAAGGCACTTGAAAAAACCTTTAAAAATCTGGAAGAACTGGAAATTGAAATTTTAGAACCTGAAATCGCAGCCAGGTACAGTGCTCTTGCTATTAAAGGAATTGAAATAAAAGAATCTCCTGAATGGCTTAAGGCAATGGTTAAATCAATTGGCATGCGCCCTATCAATAATATAGTTGATATAACAAACTATGTTATGGCTGAAATTGGTGAGCCTATGCACGCCTTTGACAGAAATAAACTCAACGGCAGTAAAATTTTCATAAGAACAGCTCATGAAAACGAAACAATTACCACCCTGGATAAAAAGGAACACAAGCTGACTGTTGAAGATATTGTAATAGCTGACAAAGCAGGTTCCATTGCCTTAGCAGGAATAATGGGTGGTGGCAACAGCGAAATAAATGACAATACAACTGAAATAGTTTTAGAAGCTGCATGCTTTAATCCTGTAAACATAAGAAAAACCGCACAGAAGTTTGGCGCACGCACAGATGCCTCCATGAGATTTGAAAAATCCCTCTCACCTGAAATTACCACTGATGCATTACTGCGATGCTTTGAGCTTATAAAAGAAGCAATTCCCGGAGCTGAAGCTATTACTGAAATTATTGATGATTATCCTGGTAAAATGAAACCTGTGATTATAAAAACATCATCTGACTATATAAGAAAAAAACTTGGACAGAACATTGATGATAAAAGAATAACAGATATTATTGAGTCCCTGAACTTTGAGATAAAAGAAACAGGAACAAGCATGGAGATTACTGTTCCCCACTTTCGTGCAACAAAGGACGTATCCATACCTGATGACATAGTGGAAGAAGTGGGGCGAATCTATGGATATGATAACATAACACCTGCTGCTCCACTTACACCAACTGTTCCTCCTGTGCAAAACGAGTTCAGAAGATTTGAACGAGCTGCAAAATCAATTCTCACCAATTCATTCAACATGATTGAAGTTATGGGATATTCCTTTACAGGAGAAAAAATTCTCAATGATCTTGGAATTAACGAAGAAAAAGAACTAAGACTAAAAAACCCCCTGTCAATAGAACATGACAGGCTAAGAAGAAGCATAATTCCTGAAATTATTCGATTCATTCAAAAAAACCAGAGGTATTCAGACAATTTTAATATTTATGAGCTGGGCAGAGTGTATATCAAGGATGACAGAAAATCCAGCACCCTTATTTCTGAAAACACCCGTGTTACAGGAACTGTTTATATGAAGAAGCATAAAAGCCCTCTGTTTTTTGAAGCCAAAAGTATTGCTCATGGACTTCTTGAACAGCTGAGGGTTAAAAATTTTAAACTGATTCCTGAACAAAAGTCCCTTCCTCCTTATGCTCATCCAGGCAGATCAATGCGGATAATGATTGAAGATAAAGATGCGGGTTTTGTTTTTGAACTCCATCCTGTAATTTCTGAAAAATTTGAAATAAATGGAACAGCAGCAATGTTTGATATTGATCTCAATGTTGCATTTGATTCTGAAAAGCGTGAAACAAAATTTAAAGAATTACAAAGATATCAAAGTGTACCATTTGAAATATCAGTGCTTGCAGATAAATACTGCTACAGTGAAGACATACTTTCTGTAATCAGAAAAAGCAGCAGGTACATACAGAGTGCTGAAACTGCTTCAATTTACGAAGGAGCTCCGGTTCCAGAAGGAAAAAAATCTGTTTCAATAAAAGTTATTTTCGCATCATCTGACAAAACACTAACTCATGATGATATTAAAGAAACACAAAATAAAATAATTGCAGACATTAACAAGGCAGGATTTTCACTAAGATAATCAGCTGAAATATATAAGCTCCAGATAGGACCTCCTTTCAAAGCGGGAGAGTCCAAGTCTGGCTGCAATATCAAAAAGTTCCTTTTCCACATCAACACTCATGGGGCTTTGCTTTTCAATTTCAACAAACTCACCAAGTCCGTTAACACTGTCCAGAGTAATTTTTACATCATCCAGAAGATATAAATTCCTCTTTTTCTTTACTTCCCAGCTTTTAGTAAAACCAAGTGCATTTAAAATATTGGAAAAAACCTCCATGTCTTCTATTCCGGTTTCATGTTCTATTCGAGCTTTTGTTTCCATACTAAGCTTTGGTCCCTTATATGTGATTAAGCACCTGCCAT
>JBBAGC010000024.1:0-12214 GCA_041655115.1 Spirochaetota bacterium
ACGTGTTACTCACCCGTTCGCCACTCTCTTCCCTAAGCAAGCTCAAGGAATACCGTTCGACTTGCATGTTTAAGACGCGCCGCCAGCGTTAGTTCTGAGCCAGAATCAAACTCTCCATGATAATTTATCATTAGTTTGTTAGTTTCTTATTCTCTTAAAATTAACGTCTTTGCTGTTTTTTTACTTCTACTACCCAGTTTTCAAAGAACAATCCATTTCAAGTCATCTGAAAAAAATGCAAAAAAAATCCCCAAAAATTTACAATCCTTAATTTAAGGACTTTTTTGGAGATTCTGACACTTTACTATAAAACATTAGTAGTTTTCAGATTCTTTGAACATGACTCAAATGGTATTTACACCACTTTTTCTTAAGCTACATGGACATTATTTTTTCATCCTAACAATGTCAATAAAAAAAAATTATTTATTTGATTTTTATAAAAAAACCTATTTTCTTCCTTTAGCTGGCTTGATTCCTGCAATAAAAATACCTGCAAGCTCAGCCTGCACTGTTTTCTTCTCCGGTATTTTATCAAAAAGATCTTCATCACATAAAAGGTCCATTACCTGAGGACCAATTTTTGCCTTAACAATAGGAACTTTTCTGATTTTATAAATTTTAGGAATCTGCGCCAGAACATTTTTGGGAATATTGGCATCTTTTACTTTTGCCATTCTTTTTTCCAGAACAAGTATGGGTGTGCTGATTTTATGCTGGTCAACAAGTACCTTCTGCTCTTCCATTTTTTTCTGCATTCTTTTCTTTAATATAAAATAGCCTGCAACAAGCGCAGCTATTACAACTGCCAGTATTGAATATAGAATCCACCATTCCACTATAATACCCTCCGTTTCTCTGTATTTATCACACTTATTAAAATAAATATTCAAGAGTCAAGTTAAATTATTCCGCTCAATCTCTTTAAATAAATTCTCTGCCCCTGTGATGGTTAATTTTTTTACCTTCTCTCTGATCATATCCCTGAATTAAATTTTTTTTATTGAAATGACAGGAGTCTCTTTTTTAAATGAACTTAAAACTGAAAGCACAGGAAATAAAATATGGAACCTAAAAAAGTAACGGTCAAGTTTCTGGAAAAAATTCTTGAAAACCTCAAGGAAGAATCAGATGGAGCAATAGGAAACTATCTTTTTAAAGGCTTCAGAATTCAGATAAGCAAATATAAATCCTCAAGTACTGAACGCTACATGAGACTGTACCGCAACAGACGGGAACAGGGATTATGCGTCAGATGCGGAATAAAAGTGGCAGACAAAAACCAACGTACAGGTAAACTATACCGTCTTTGCGAAGAACACAGGGAAAGTACAGACCGAAAAAAACGATAATTTATTAAAATACAGACTGATTTTTAACAGCCGTTTTTGAAAAAAATTCACCCGCGCAGGCTTTTTTATGGAACAATAAAATAAAAAAAAGGGTCAAAGATATGTCTTCAGTACAGAAAACCGGAGTTTCTCTTTACTGAAGATTAGGAAAAAATTAAACAAAAGAGGTACGTATGAAAAACAAAATTCTGAAACTTGCGGCTATTCCAGCATTTATGCTGATTATTTCAGCAGCAGCGGTTATTGCGCAGTCGGCACACGACCAGTACGGATTTGGGAACAGGGTTTTTGTGATACAGTCAGCCCTTGAAGCGGGGAAATCCACTAACGGACTATGGGACATACCAGGAACACCAAATAAAGATGACGGCAACCTTCGAGGTACAAACTGGCTCCATATGGGATTATGGCAGAGAGAAGCTGGAGACCCGGAGGACAGGGTATTCAGGTTCAGAGCTGCACAGGGTAGCGCTGTAGGCAGATATTTTATATCTATCGGCCGCTCAGGGAACTGGGGTGTAAACGCAATTGACGGCACTGGTAAAATTGAAGCGCGTTCCAGATCAGATCATTTTGAACTTAAGCATATGGGTAATGGCAGATGGAAAATTTATTACAAAAGCGGAATGATAATTGCTCCCGCAAGCCCTACTGCTAAAAACGGCACGAAGCTTGTTCTGCTGCCTGATCAGAACGGCCCCCATACTGAGTGGGTATTTTTTGATACTGCAACAAACCAGTCATTTATTCCTGCATCAACTTCAGCTTCCGGAGGAAATTATTCCTACAAGGGGAAACTGGAGGATGCAATTGCATCCAGACATGTGGGATCACAGTATTTCCAGCATGCAGTTGCTCCGCAATTCAACAGTGAAAATTCCGGCGGGAAACTCCAGGCATATTTGAATAATATGGATAAGGCCACGGAGCAATGGACCGCAATTCTTAATCTGGTTAATGCAATCAAGCAGAATAAGGATACTGAAGCAAGAAGAAGCATGTACCAGGCCATATCTCAGGCAAATATTAAAAGGGGTTCAGGTTTTGCAGAGAACCTTCTTAAAGGGCAGGTTCAGAAACAGATTAATGACGCATCAGCAGCAGAAAGAGACACAACAGCTAAAGGACTTCTAAGTCAGATTGCAGGGAAAATCCAGTAATTATTCCTGAAAATATCTTTTAGTGAAATAATTCGGTTTAATTATGCCTGCCGCATTTGCGGCAGGCATATAAAGCATTTTATTTCAAATGAAGTTTAAAAATTAATACAGCACCGGGACATGGCTATGAGAATAAAAACACTTAAAAGAACAATAATAACACCTTTTATTTTAATACTTGCGTTAGCCCAATTAGAAGCACAAACCAATTTTAACACTGCAGTTGCAAAAAAAACCAAGCCTTCAGTTATACATGGCAAACTTACGGCAATAGATTATGATAGCAGCGGAAAAAAGGTAAACCTTAATCCAGGACAGTCAGATATTGAGGTATGGATATACAACCCCTCTGCGCCAGCGGAAAAGTATATCAAAAAGAAAACCCTTAAAACAGATTCTTCCGGAAACTTTAACCTGGGTACAGAATTTGACAATGAATCAACTATTTTTCTCCTGTCAAAAAATGACGACAGATCATCAGCTTATACGCGCCTAAGCCCCAAATCGAAAAGCATAGAAATTAAAGATTTTATTTCAGAGAAATATGACAATGACAATTATGTGCTTGTTGACACGTTTCATAGGGGGAAACAGTATTATTATCTGGACAATGGATACTTTTATTTACAATCAGGCATTGTAACAAAAAGAGAAAATTTCTTTTTCCCAAACAACGCGGGTATAACCAGAACAAACTCCTCTTCCGCGAAGCTCTTAGGTGAAATAAAAGCAGGCGCCGCGGCAAAAAATGACAGTGAAATCGCTGCAAAGATGGAAAATGTGTTCCAGTTCCTCAGAACAAAAACAAAAAATTCCATGGGAACCAGTGATCAGAATGTAACTGAAGCCGCAAATTCTCTTTTCGCCAATGGCAGAACAAGCCCGAATCATCCCCTTAACAGGTGGCCCACATTTGATGAATACGCGGACACCTACAGCAAATACGGATTTATCCCCACAGGAAACTGCACAGCATGGTCACACCTTACAGCAACACTGCTTTACGCTGCTGGTATCCCCTCTGATAAATTCTTTATGGCAAAATTTAACTATGATATGAGCTGGATTGTTGAACACTGGGTAATTGCCCTTAATATAGGGGGCAGATGGTATTCAATTGATCCGCAGCACAGCAGAGTATTGAAATTTAACTCACTTGCAGATTTTAACAATCCTGTTTTAAACAGGGATGCCGGAGCATGGGACTACAAAAGGCCCTTTGAAGCTGTACTTCTTCCCGGCTCAACTATAAGCAGGGTACCATATCTTGGTGATCCTGAAGATTTTCATAAAATACTTGCAGACAGGAGGGATCCGGCATTTAATGCATTTTTTAATTCCTTTAAAGAGAAATGGCAGAAAGGAAATAAAAGTTCAGCATCAGCAGATATAATCTTTCCTTTAACTCTTGAAGTATCATTTGAAGGGAGCAGTACTGAAGAAAATATTACTGAAGACTCCTTCTTTAGTGAAGTTTCAATAAAGGAACCGTTTATGTACCCCATTACATATGAAGTTGACGGAGAAAATGTAATTCTGGTACATTACGGTTATGAGGCTCAACATTACACACTCTACTTTCACAGGATTAAGGGCAGCTGGAAACTGGTGAGAGTGAAGAAATCTGAAGATTAATCTATTAAAGAGGGGGATGTCTAAAAAGTCGGATTAAAAAAAGTTTGTCATTCCAGTTTCGCAGCCACATTGTCTGCGAATACCGGAATCTCATGATAAAATCAGGTGTATGAGATACCGGCATTCCGCTTCGCTACAGCCGGTATGACAAAGAAATTACTTTTAAAACTGCGGGGTTTTTTGTGAGTATCTACTTAAATTTATTTTCTCTTAACAGATTCAATTGTTACAGTTTTAACAGGAACATCCTGAAAATATCCCTTGTTTCCTGTCTGCACATCCTTGATAGCATTAACAACATCCATTCCGTTTACAACCTGGCCAAACACACAATAGCCGAATCCCTGGGAATCACTGCTTCTGTAATTAAGAAAATCATTGTCCTTCACATTGATAAAAAACTGTGCTGTGGCGCTGTGAACATCAGATGTCCTTGCCATAGCTATTGAACCATTCTTATTCAAAAGCCCGTTGTTTGCCTCATTTTTTACAGGGGGATTGGTTTTTTTCTGATCCATATCAGAGGTAAATCCACCACCCTGAATCATAAAATTGCTTATTACCCTGTGAAAAATTGTCCCATCATAAAAACCATCATCAACGTATTTAAGAAAATTATCAACAGTATCAGGTGCCTTATCCCTGTAAAGCTCCATCTCAACTTCACCCATTGATGTTTTCATTACAACAACTATGCCTGTTCCAGCTAAATCATCCATCTTAACCTCCGACTTTCCACTCTCCCCCTTACATGCTGTTACTCCAGCTAAAAGAAGTAGAATAAAAACAAATATAATTTTTTTCATAAACCCTGCTCCATTATTACAGTTTAAAAGATATATCATTTTTTCCTCTTTAAAAGGTCAATCTTCTTTTCTATGTCAACCATCTGATCTCTTAAAACTGCAGCTTTTTCAAACTCCAGATTATCAGCAGCTTCAAGCATTTCATCTTTAATCTTATCCCTAAACCCCTGCAAATCCTTAAGGTTTCCTGATCTGTAAGACATGGGTGCTTCAGCAACATAGCTTAATATAGCATTCTCCCTCTGGTATTCCCTTTCAATAATATCGTATATCTCCTTTTTTATTGACTGGGGTGTAATATCATATTTTAAATTATGTGTCATTTGAATTTTTCTTCTTCGTTCAGTTTCATCAATTGCGTATTTCATGGAATCTGTAATCTTATCAGCATACATAATCACCCTGCCATTGAGGTTCCGTGCTGCCCTTCCAGCTGTTTGTATAAGAGAACGCTTTGAACGGAGAAAGCCCTCCTTGTCAGCATCAAGAATTGCCACAAGTGAAACCTCGGGAATATCAAGACCCTCTCTTAAAAGGTTAATCCCTATAAGGCAGTCAAATATACCCTTTCGCAAATCCCTTATAATTTCAACACGCTCAATAGTCTCAATCTCAGAGTGAAGATACCTGGCCTTTATCCCAACCTCTTCAAAATAAACTGCAAGGTCCTCGGACATCTTTTTTGTAAGAGTTGTTACAAGCACCCTTTCGCCAGCCTCAACACATTTATTAACCTCTCCAATAAGATCATCCACCTGGTTTAATGCAGGGCGAACCTCAATCTCCGGGTCAAGAAGCCCTGTAGGCCGTATCACCTGTTCAACAATATTTTCAGAATTCTCAAGCTCAAAATCAGCAGGGGTTGCTGAAACAAAAATTGCCTTATCTATTATATTTTCAAATTCATCAAAAACAAGAGGCCTGTTGTCCAGGGCAGATGGCAACCTGAATCCGTGGTTAACCAGATTCTCCTTGCGTGACCTGTCACCAGCGTACATGCCACGCACCTGGGGCAGAGTAACATGGGACTCATCAACAAGAAGAAGATAGTCACCCTTAAAATAATCTAGCAGACATGAAGGACGCTCTCCGGCATTTCTCCTTTCAACAATCCTTGAATAATTTTCAATTCCACTGCAATAGCCTGTTTCTGTAAGCATCTCCATGTCATACCTGGTGCGCGATTCAAGGCGCTGCGCCTCAAGAAGCTTGCCTGCTTTCCTTAACTCCTCAAGACGCTCTTCAAGCTCAGCTTCAATGAGTTTTAATGTTATGCCCATCTCCTCTGGAGAAGAAATAAAATGCTTGGCAGGATAAATTACACATGTATCTGTTATGCCCAGAACTTCCCCGCTTACAGGATCAAAATGGCTTATTCTTTCAATCTCATCTCCAAAAAACTCAATCCTGAAAGCCTCCTGTTTTAAATAGGCAGGATAAATATCAACAATATCACCCTTAACCCTGAACATCCCCCTTTCAAAAGCAATGTCATTCCTTTCATAATAAACAGCAACCAGCCTTCGAAGAAGGTCGTCTCTGCCGCTTTCCATTCCTGGTTTAAGCACAATATGGGATTTTTCAAAATCATCAGGCCTGCCAAGTCCGTAAATACAGGAAACAGATGAAACTACAATAACATCCCTTCTTTCAAGTATGGCTGATGATGCCTTGAGACGAAGCCTGTCCAGCTCATCATTGATCGAAGCGTCTTTTTCTATATACAGATCAGATGATACCACATAAGCTTCAGGCTGATAATAATCATAGTATGATACAAAATACTCAACAGCATTGTCAGGAAAAAACTCTTTAAACTCCCTGTAAAGCTGTGCTGCCAGAGTTTTGTTGTGAGTAAGCACCAAAGAAGGCTTGCCAACTTTTTCAATTATTTTTGCCATTGTAAATGTTTTCCCAGACCCTGTTACACCAAGTAAGGTCTGGTACTTTTTACCTGACTCAATTCCCTTAACAAGGCTCTGCAAAGCCTTTTCCTGATCAGGAGATGTTTTATATGGAGAAACAACTTTAAATTCTTTTTTCATAAATCCTTACTATTTTATAATATCTTCAAAAACAGCTTTTGTTGACTGAAATCCAAAAATAAAATCAGGAGTGAATCAAAAACGGGGACAAATAAAACAATAATTCATCTTATCCAATAAAACCTAACCACTTTATCTTTATCTATTATATCAAATTCATGATGATCTGATGTTACTAAAGAAGCATTCCTGATTTTCGCCTCTCCAAGTGCTATAGAATCTGCCAAAGATATTCGATACAAAGCCTTTAACTTACCTGCTTCAAAGAACAGTTGATCACTAATGATATCAACAACTACAATAGGTAATAGAAAAATATAAGCATAAAATTTTTCTGCTATCGCAGGACTATCATCACGATAAAAACCATAATAAACTTCGAGTACATTAATCTTATTCATATAAATCTGGCATAGACCAGCCTGTGCTTTTTCCAGAATTGCTTTTACCTTGTCAAACCCGGGTTCCTTTTTAAAAAAAGCAATAATTGAGCAAGCATCAAAAACAAATATTTCCATTAGCGTTCCAGCTCCTTTTCTGCTCTTTTCATTTTTAAATATCTTTCTGTATTAAAAACGCTTCCCTGCAAAGATCCGCATAATTTTTCAATGCTATTCATCTCTACCGATTTTGACGGAGATTGGTAAACCAGTATAATTTCAACAGGCCCAACCGGAACATCAGCAGGAACATGAAATGAAATTTTTCTGTTACCCGGTATGTTAGTTATCAGTTTATATGCATTCATTAACATCTCTCCTTAATATTTCCCTATTTTAAAAAAATATTAAAAGAATCAAGAAAAATCAAATCAAAAACTATTTTTTATAATAAGTAAATACATCTACCCTATATTTCTATTAAAAACTCTCTATCCAATTGATAATTAAGCAAACCAGCCAAAAACCTAAGCTCCTGCAGATCGATCCGCATATTGTTTATTCAATACAGAATAATATCAAACTATTTCCCTTCCGGGTTTTTGTTTAAATAGCTTAAGCTCACTTATAATCATGCCGCTTAAAATAAGAACACAGCCCAGACCTGCCATTCTCCCCAGGGTTTCACCAAGAAGAAGATAGCCAAAAATTCCGGCAAAAACAGGCTCCCCTGTAAATATTAAAGCAGTGCGTGTAGCTGATGTAAACCTCTGCATAATATTCTGCACCAGATAGGCTCCTACTGTAGCAAAAAGAGCAGTAATTATTATAGCCTTCCACACAATTGAAGATGTGGGAATTTCAGGCTTTTCAAAAACAAATGCCCCAGCAATTGAAAAAAGCGCAACAACTCCAACCTGTATAACTGCAAGTACAATTGAATCTGTCCGTTTAGTATAATAGCCCACTGAAAGAATATGAAAAGCCACAAACACAGCGCAAAAAACAACCAGAATATCACCCCTGTTAAATGGCACAGTATCATTGTAAGATAAAAGGAAAAGACCTGCTACTGCAAGAATCACACCAATAATACTCTCGCCTGAAGGAATTGACTTTAATATTGCAGAAGAAAAAACAGGCACAAGAACAACGCTGAATCCTGTGATAAAACCTGCATTTGACGCTGTAGTATACTTAAGCCCAAGTGTTTGTAAAATATAGGCAAGAAACAAAAAAATCCCCACTATAAATCCCGCAATATATGTTTCTCTCCTGGCTGCAAAAATCCGTTTATAAAAAATTATAACCAGTATAACAAAGGCAATTACAAAACGAAACATTAAAAAATTAAAGGGCTCAATTTCATTAAGTGCATTTTTTATTACAGCAAAAGCATAGCCCCATGATACTACTACTGCAAAAAGGGCTCCATCTGCCCATAGCTGCTTTTTCATTTTCTTTTAATTTTATTATTCCTTTATAAGTTTAAGAACATCATCTGAATCAAGCCCCTTTACTTCAATCCTTTTACTCCTTCCCTTTTCTCCTTTTACAATTGAAACCCTGGATTTGGGAATTTTCAGTTTTTTTGAAATAAGGGCAATGCACTCCTTGTTGGCTTTCCCTTCAATAGGAGGAGAATTAAGATAAACCTTAACATTACCCTCATCATCAGATGTAACAAGGCTCCTTGAAGATTTTGGTGTTACTGTAATATTTAAAACAGCTTTTTTATCCATAAAGCAATTTTATGGTCACTTATTATTGATTTCCATAACAAAATATCATTAAGACAAAATTTTTTCAAAAAACATGGTTGACTTAACTTATTTTTTCCTTTTTAAAAAAGAGTTAGTGAGGGTCTTTTTTAGACCTGTAATCCTATTGCAGCACTCTTCCTGTACCCCTAAAAATTATCCCTCATAACAAAGCTTTATCCAATAATTATTTACGGAGGCATAAACATGGAAAAAGAAATAGATGATATATTAGCAATAAATGAGGCGGAATTAAGCATTGCAGAAGAAATAAGCCATGAAGATGATGACCAGGAAATGCGCGAGGATAAATACTGGGAAGAGGAAGAAGAAATTGAATCCATCCTTGTTTGTGAAGAATGTAACAACCAGTGGGAAGATATGGTCAGTGAATCTAACAGAGAAAATCTTTTCTGCCCAATGTGTGGAACAAGCAGAGTAGTGCTCATATAAAAAAATTTAATCTGTGCTTTTTCAACTCACTACTTATCACGTGCTTAAAAGTTCACTTGACAAACAAATAATAAAAAATAATCTCATTGCTTATCTGAATCTTGATTTTTAATAGAGGATCCTTCCCAGATCCTGTGGAATTTACAAATACCAATAAAAATGAAACCAAATATAAAGAAACACGATAATAAGGGAACTTCAATTCCTTTAACACAAAAGGAAAAATAAATGAAAAGCAATGGTATAAGTGCAATAATAAAGACGGCTTTTATTGCCTTAAAACCTGATAAAATAATGCGTATCTACACAGCATTGGCCATTGCATTTCCTTTTTTCATCACAGGGTGTACATCTCTGCCACAAAATACAGGGAAAAAATCAACAGCATTGCCCCCTGCTGAAAAGGGGCAGCTCGCTTTAGCCCTATCCGACATGATGACAAAGCATCCGGGTCTTTCCGGAGTTGCTCCTCTTGCTATAGGTGCAGATGCATTTGCCACACGAATGCTTTTGGCAGATGCAGCAACAACATCCATTGACGCGCAATACTATATATGGAGAACGGATCTCACCAGCTATCTGCTCCTTGATCGTCTTAAGCAGGCAGCAGATCGGGGTGTACGGGTGCGACTTCTCCTTGATGATCACGGTACTTCAGGTTTAGACTCTGAAATCGCAGCTCTTCAAACACACCCGAATATAGAGGTCCGGCTATGGAATCCCTTTAAACTACGCCTTTTTAAAATGTTCTCCTATGTCTTTGATTTCTCCCGTCTCAATCACCGTATGCACAACAAAAGCTTTACTGTTGACGGACGCGCTGCTATTCTGGGTGGCCGAAATATAGCTGATGAATATTTCAGCACAGGAAAAACTCCCATTTTTGTAGATCTGGATGTACTGGTAGTAGGTGATGTTGTATCTGACATTGCCAATGATTTTGACCGCTACTGGAACTGCACTTCCTCATATCCGGCAGATCAATTTTTGGTAGACTCCACCTGGAACAACTCAATTGCTGCAGGGCTTAATTCATTTAACAACACAAAACAGATGGAAGAATATCGAAGCATACTTGAACAATCAGACATTATTAAAAAATTATCCAGTGGCACTCTGGATCTGGAATGGACAAAAGCAACTTTAATTAGCGATGACCCTGCAAAGGGACATGCCAAAATTCCAAATAAAGATTTAATAAGCGGACAAATGGCCAAGGCTGTTGGAACAATCAAACATAGATTTGACGGTGTTTCAGCCTATTTTGTCCCAGGGAAAGAGGGAGTTAAAACCCTTACTGCACTTAAAGAAAAGGGCATTCAGGTTCGCATGCTCACCAATTCACTTGAGGCAACTGATGTACTGCCGGTTCATGCCGGATATGCAAAACGTCGCAAATGCCTTCTTGATAATGGAGTTGAACTTTATGAACTAAGACAACAGGCATCAGTTGATGCACCCATAACAAAAATGGGACACCTTGGAGTATCAGGTGCAAGCCTGCATGCCAAAACTTTTGCAGTGGATGGCCAGCGAATATTTATAGGCTCATTTAATTTTGATCCCCGATCTGCCACAATTAATACAGAAATGGGTATTCTGATTGATAGCGAAAACATGGCTCAGAGCCTTCACCAGGCCTTTGACTATGGTTTCGCTGGCATGGCATGGCAGGTTAAAAAAACTGAAAAAAAATTAGTCTGGGTTGAACCTGATAACCCTGATGCACCAGCCCTGACTAAAGAACCTGGCGGAGGTTTTTTCCGCAATATTATCCTTAAAATCATTAGCTGGCTGCCTGTAGAATGGTTATTATAAAAGTAACATAGAATTTTAAATATAATGTCTGATGATTACCATTAACAGGAGGGGAAATGTCAAAAATAGTAAATGAACCTAAATTTAAATTTGGAATACTTGAAAGTGTTCGAGGACAATTAGAACAAAGGGCTATCTGGCTTGCCTTGTTAAGTCAGGAAGCAGAAAAAAAAGGATTAGACCCTGAGGAGTTTGGACAGGAATCAATATTCCAATGCGGGAAAATGCAGGGAACATCACTTTCCGGCGGAAGTACAAGTTTTAAAACTCTAAAGAAAAATCTTTTTTCATTTGGAGCCAGACTTGTATTTGAAATGAAAATAAAAGAAGTAAGCGATGATAAATTATCTATTGATTTTCACTATTGCCCGCTTGTTAAAGGATGGCAAAAAATGGGATTGTCTGATGAGAAAATTGCCCTGCTTTGTGACACTGCCATGTGTGGAGACAGAGGAATTGCCAGCCAGTTTGGAGGGAAATTAAACCTTGGAAAAGTAATAGCTAAGGGTGACGATATATGCGAAATCAGATTTGTAAAAGAATAACTGAACCAGAAATCTTTTAATCGCTTTATATCAAAAATTTTTACCTTTTACTGATACCATATTACTTGCCAAAACATCCCATATTCAACCGGAAATCACCGGTTGAATATGGAATCCAGAAGTTTTTGCCTGGTAATTACAAATGCAGGTATAAACCCGGATATTGTACCCACCACTATTATCAAGGTTGTCCTGAATATAAAATCAGCCTGGCTAACTGCTAATACTGCATCACCTATTGGCAATTCAAAAGGGTGCAC